>NZ_CAXFDV010000304.1:0-5302 GCF_964001545.1 uncultured Aquincola sp. | reverse complement strand
CGGCGCGCCACGACGCCCAGGCCGGCGATGCCTGCCAGCATCATCGCCACCGTCGACGTTTCAGGCACGGCGCTGACCACCGTCAGGTTGTCCACGAAGAAGTCGCCCAGCACCTTGCCGGTAGGGCCGGGGCTGGACACCGCGCCTTCGAAGACCACGGTGGTGGCGGTGCCGCTGAAGCCGAGCTGGTACGAGGCCCAGCGGTTGAACCGGCCTTCTTCTTCGTTGCGGAAATGGCCGCCCAGCAGCGGGCCCTGGTCGGAGCCCAGCGCCAGCAGGTCGGGCGCGGAGGCGCCCGACTGCGCCAGCACGTTGTTGTTGGCGTCCAGCACCGTCACCGTCATCGGGCGGCTGACGGTGGAATAGAAGAAGGAGATGCTGCTGGTGATGCCGCCATCGAAGCGCAGCGCAAGCCCGTCGGTGGACGAGCTGTCGCGGTACAGCGTCAGCGCGCCGTACTTGCTGGGGGCATTGAAGAAGTTGCCCGTGCCCGGGCGGCCCGGCTGGTCGGTGTCGTCGTCGATGAAGACGAAGCCATTGCTGATGCTGACGCCCGGCACCGCATACACGCCCGGCATGCCGGTGGGGCCCTCGCGCTCGCCGGTTTCGAAGTCGAGCGTCAAGGCAGACGCCAGGGCCGGCAGGCCAGCCAGCGCAAGAACCAGCCAGCGCTGGGGGGACGACGTTGGCATGCAGTTCTCCTGATCCTGGGGTTTGTTCTCTTGGTTAACAAATGTACTCAATCCCGCACGCCGGTACTTTGACACGCACACCCCTCGGTTCAAGGGATGACCAATCCGCGCGGCTTGTGACTGGGGTTTGCGAGCACGGCCGTTTGGCGGCCGGTCCTACACTCGCAGGCGTGGAAACCAAGTGGCTGGAAGACTTCATCACGCTCGCGGAAACGCGCAGCTTTTCCCGTTCGGCGCAACTGCGGCACGTCACGCAACCGGCTTTTTCGAGGCGCATCCAGGCGCTGGAGGCCTGGGCCGGCATCGATCTGGTGGACCGCTCGTCCTACCCCACCCGGCTGACCCCCGCCGGCGAGACCTTCCATGCGCAGTCGCTGGAGATCATGGGCGCGCTGCAGGCCACCCGCAACATGATGCGCAGCCATCATGTCAGCGGGCAGGACATGCTCGAGTTCGCGGTGCCGCACACGCTGGCGTTCAACTTCTTTCCGCACTGGCTGATGGACCTGCGCCGCCGCTTCGGGGCCATCAAGAGCCGGCTGATCGCGCTCAACGTGCACGACGCGGTGCTGCGCCTGACCGAAGGCACCTGCGACCTGCTGATCGCCTACCACCATGCATCACAGCCGCTGCAGCTGCCGCCCGAGCGCTACGAGATGCTGAGCCTGGGCCAGGAAACGCTGGCGCCCTACGCCAAGGCGGATGCGGACGGATTTCCGATGTTTCGGCTGCCGCCGCTGTCGGCTGACCGTGTGCCCTTCCTCAGTTATGCCTCCGGCGCCTACATGGCGCGCATGGTCGAGCAGATCGTCAAGCAGGCGCCCGAGCCGCCGCCGCTGGAGCCCATCTATGAGACCGACATGGCCGAGGGCCTGAAGGCGATGGCGCTGGAAGGCCATGGCCTGGCCTTTCTGCCCGCCAGCTCGGTGCGCAAGGAACTGAAGTCGCGGCGGCTGGTCAGTGCCGCGGGTGGTGCGGGCTACGAGCTGACGATGGAGGTGCGCATCTACCGGGAGCGCCCGGAAAGTGCGCGCCACGTCAAGCCGGTGGCCAGGGCGGTCTGGGACTTCCTCAGCCGCGCTAGCTGAAGCTGGTGCCCAGGTGTATGCGGCTGGCGCATGGAACCGCGCCGAAACGGAATTGGCGGGCATACGGCGTGCAACCGTACATTCCTGCCGGCCCATCCCGCGGGTGGCCCGGAAGCTGCATGAAGTCAGCGCTTGAGGTTTCGGCGGGCTGTCCTGCCGCCACTGGGCTGCCTCACCCGAGGTCGGTGACGATGAGCGGTTTCGTCACCAAGTTGGTGCCTTCCTAGAATGGCGCCGCGTTTTGAACTGAGTCTGTTCCCTTTTCCCATTCCCCAAGGAGCCTGTGGCATGAAGAAATCGTTGATCGCTGTGGCCGTCGTCCTGGCCGCCAGTGCCGCCACCGCACAAACGACCGACACCCTCAAGAAGATCAAGGACAGCGGCAGCATCACCCTGGGAACGCGTGAATCCTCGGGTGCCCTGGCCTATACCCTGGGCGATGGCAAGTACGTCGGCTTCCACACCGAGATGGCCGAACATGTGGTGGCCGACCTGAGCAAGCAGCTGGGCACCAAGATCGCGATCAAGTACCAGCCCGTCACCTCGCAGAACCGCATCCCGCTCGTGCAGAACGGCACCGTGGACCTGGAGTGCGGCTCCACCACCAACAACACCGCCCGCCAGAAGGACGTGTCCTTCGCCGTCACCACCTACGTGGAAGAAGTGCGCATCGCGGTCAAGGCCAACTCGGGCATCACCTCGGTGGCCCAGCTGGCCGGCAAGAAGGTGGCCACCACCACCGGCACGACCTCGGTGCAGACGCTGCGCAAGCATGAGCGCGCCACCAACGTGAACTTCGACGAAGTGTTCGGCAAGGACCACGCCGACTCGTTCCTGCTGCTGGAATCGGGCCGCGCCGACGCCTTCGTGATGGACGGCCAGATCCTGGCCGGCAACATCAGCAAGTCGAAGAACCCGGCCGATTACAAGATCGTCGGTGAGGTGCTGTCGGTCGAGCCGATCGCCTGCATGCTGCGCAAGGGCGACACCGCCTTCCAGACGGCCGTCAACGACAGCATCAAGGGCATGATCAAGAGCGGCGAGCTGGCCAAGCTGTACGACAAGTGGTTCATGCAACCCATCCCGCCGAGCAACACCAAGGTGGGCCTGCCGCTGTCGGACGCCACCAAGGCGGCGTGGGCGAACCCCAACGACAAGCCGATGGAAGAGTACGCCAAGAAATAAGCCAACACCGGTTCAGGCCCGGGCCACGCGGCCCGGGCCTTGCGTAGGGCCGGCGGCGTGCCATGCACGCACGGGCGACAACACTTGAGGAGGCGGCCTTTGGGCACGTGGGATTGGCAATTGTTTTTGCAGGACACCGGCGGGGGGGAAACCTACCTCGACTGGATGATGTCCGCATGGGGGTGGACTTTGAGCGTGGCGGTGTCGGCCCTGGTGCTGGCGCTGGTCATCGGTTCACTGATGGGCATTCTTCGCACCACGCCTAGCCGTTTGCTGGTGGCGATCGGCAATACCTGGACCGAACTGTTCCGCAACATTCCGCTGCTGGTCCAGATCTTCCTCTGGTACCACGTGCTGCCTTCGATCTTCCTTTCGCTGCGCAACGTGCCCAGCTTCGTGCTGGTGGTGTTTGCGCTGGGCTGCTTCACCTCGGCGCGTATTTCCGAGCAGGTGAAAGCCGGCATCCAGAGCCTGCCGCGCGGCCAGCGCTACGCCGGCCTGGCCGTGGGCCTGACGCTGCCGCAGACCTACCGCTACGTGCTGCTGCCGATGGCGTTTCGCATCGTCATTCCGCCGCTCACGTCGGAGTCGATGAACATCGTCAAGAACTCGTCGGTGGCCTTTGCGGTGTCCATCGCCGAGCTCACCATGTTCGCGATGCAGGCCTCTGAAGAAACCTCGCGCTTCGAGGAGATCTTCATTCCCGTGACGGCGCTCTATTTCATCTCGGCCTTTGCGATCAACCGCATCGCGCAGCTGATCGAGAAGCGCATGCGCATTCCCGGCCAGATCGGGGGCAAGTGATCATGGGTGCTCTCGACTTTTCCTTCCTCAGCTGGGGCGTGATCCAGAGCTTCGTGCTCAAGGGATTTCTGTTCTCGCTGCAGCTCACTTTGATCGCCATGGTCGGCGGCATCGTGCTGGGCACGCTGCTGGCGCTGATGCGCCTGTCCGGCAAACCCTGGCTGGAAATTCCCGCCGCGGCCTACGTCAACACCATGCGCAGCATCCCGCTGGTGATGGTGATCCTGTGGTTCTTCCTGCTGATTCCGAAGCTGCTGGGCCAGCCGCTGGGCGCCGAGGTGTCGGCCATCATCACCTTCACGCTGTTCGAGGCCGCGTACTACTCCGAAATCATGCGCGCGGGCATTCAAAGCGTGCCGCGGGGCCAGGTGTATGCCGGTTATGCGGTGGGCATGAGCTACTCGCAGACCATGCAGCTGATCGTGCTGCCGCAGGCCTTCCGCAACATGCTGCCGGTGCTGCTCACGCAGACCATCATCCTGTTCCAGGACACCTCGCTGGTGTATGCCATCGGCGCCTACGACCTGCTCAAGGGTTTTGAGGTGGCGGGCAAGAACTTCAACCGCCCGGTGGAAACCTACCTGGTCGCCGCTGTCCTTTATTTCGTCATCTGCTTCAGCCTGTCGATGCTCGTTCGCCGGCTGCAGAAGAAAATCGCCATCATTCGTTGAGACGGGAAGCTCCCCATGATCGATATCAAGAACGTCAGCAAGTGGTATGGCAGCTTCCAGGTGCTCACCGACTGCACCACCACCATCAAGAAGGGTGAAGTGGTCGTGGTGTGCGGCCCTTCGGGTTCGGGCAAGAGCACGTTGATCAAGACGGTCAATGCGCTGGAGCCGATCCAGAAGGGCGACATCGTGGTCGACGGCACCTCGATCTCCGACCCCAAGACCAACCTGCCCAAGCTGCGCAGCCGCGTGGGCATGGTGTTCCAGCACTTCGAGCTGTTCCCGCACCTGACGGTGACCGAGAACCTGACGCTGGCGCAGATCAAGGTGCTGGGCCGCAACAAGGACGAGAGCCTCAAGCGCGGCCTGAAGATGCTGGACCGCGTGGGCCTGTCGGCGCACAAGGACAAGTTCCCGGGCCAGCTGTCGGGCGGCCAGCAGCAGCGCGTGGCCATCGCGCGCGCGCTGTCGATGGACCCGATCGTGATGCTGTTCGACGAACCCACCTCGGCGCTCGACCCCGAGATGGTGGGCGAGGTGCTGGACGTGATGGTGACCCTGGCCAAGGAAGGCATGACCATGATGGTGGTCACGCACGAAATGGGCTTCGCCCGCAAGGTCGCGAGCCGCGTGATCTTCATCGACGTCGGCGGCCGCATCCTCGAGGACTGCACCAAGGACGAGTTCTTCGGCCAGCCCGAGAACCGCCAGCCGCGCACCAAGGACTTCCTCAACAAGATCCTGCAGCACTGAGCGCGTCTGCACTGCGAGCGCTCAGCAAAAAGGCCCCGCCCGGGGATTCCGGGCGGGGCCTTTTTTTCATGGCCGGCAGCCCTGCGGGCCGCCTGCCTGAGATCACTTG
>NZ_CAXFDV010000303.1:0-3539 GCF_964001545.1 uncultured Aquincola sp. | reverse complement strand
GGTCGCGCTGGCCGCTCAGGCTGCCGGTGAGGGTCAGGCGGCCCAGCGGGTTGTCGAAGTTCACCAGCACCCGCCCGTCGCCCGACAGGCTGGCCACGGTGGCGCTGCCGCCCGCGCCGATGGCCACCAGCTCGCCCGCGCCGGAGACGGCGCCCACGTTGATGGCCCCGCCGTTGGGCCGCAGCGTCAGGCTGCCGGCGCCGGTGACGGAGCCCACCTCCAGCTGCGCATTACCGCCTTCGGTGCGCAAGGTCAGGGCCTGGCCGGCGCGGTCCACCTGGCCGGTGAAAAGGCGCACGGGGCTGGCGCTGCCGGTGCTCAGCGACAGGATCTGGGCCGCGTCGGTCAAGGTGATGGCGCCGGTGATGACGCCGCCGGGCACCGCGCCGAAGACGGTCTGCACATCGGTGGCCGTGCTGCTCAGCCGCCCGCCCAGCGCGATGGGCGCCGTCAGGCGCGTCGCGACGTTGGCATCGACGATCTGCAGCTCACCGCCGCGCTGCACCTGGATGCCACTGCTGCCTGCCAGCGCCTGGCCGGCCGCGCCTAGCACCGCGCCGGCCATCACCGTGGTGGCGCCGCTGAAGCTGTTGTCGCCACTCAACACGGTGGCGCCGGCCGCTGCCGTGAACCCGCCGCTGCCGCTGATGTCGCCGCGCAGGAACAGCTGGCTGCCAAGGCTGCGTCCGCCGCTGACCTGCAGCGTGCTGTCCAGCAGCAGCGCGTTGTCCACCGTGCCGTGGCCGGCGTCGGACAGCATGCGCAGGTAGGCGCCGCTGCCCTGGAAGCGCAGGGCGTTGCCGCTGAGCGTGGGTGCCGGTGCGCTGGCGCCCAGCGTCAGGCCCAGCAGCGGGAACACCCCGGCCAGGTCGTTGAAGCTGGTGGCGCGGCTGGCGCTGTCGAACAGCAGCTCACCCCCGGCCTGCGGCAGCCCGCCCGACCAGTTGGCCGCGTCGGCCCAGCTGCCGCTGGCAGCGCCGGTCCAGCTGTGCACGGCCGCACCGCCGGCGGCGGGCAGCAGGCCGGCGAGTGCCAGCAGGGCGGGCAGCGTGCGCAGCGCTGGCGGAATGCGGCGGGTGGGCATGGGTCGGCTCCTGGCATGTGCAGGCAAGCTCGTCCGGCTTGCCTTGGCGGCCATCTTGTCCGACCAGCGTCTCAGCGGCGTCTCAGCGGGCGTCTCCCAAGAGCGCCGCAGCCCCCTAGCTTGGAGGGGCCCCGTTCAATACTTGGAGAAGTTCGCGTTGACCCGGCGGTAGAGGTAGTCCTCCGCCGTGATCGGCTCGTACTTCTTCGCCGGGCCCTGGATCACCACGTCGCGGTTGGCCTGCGCGAAGAAGGCCAGGCTGTAGCGGGCGCCCTGGTACTCGTCGGGGCGCGGGTTCTTCACGCGGTGGAAGTTGCTCTTGAGCTGGTCGTCGCTCCAGCGCATGAGCATGTCGCCGATGTTGCAGGTGATCACGTCGTCGGCCGGGTCGATCGGCGTCCAGGCCTGCTGCTCATGCTCCTTGCCTGGCAGCACCTGCAGCCCGCCCTGGCCGGCCTGCTGGAACAGCAGCGTCAGGCAGTCGAAGTCGGTGTGCGCACCGGCGCGCCACAGGCCCAGCTGATCGCGCTGCTCGGGCGGGATCGCAAAGTAATGCAGCAGCCGCAGCGTGCTCTGGTAGGCCGGCACCGCGGGGTCGTGGGCGTGGGTGAAAAACGCGCTGCCAAAGCCCAGCTTGTCGGCAAAGCACGAGAGGATGCGCATGGCCACCTGCCAGCACTGCGCCTCGAAGGCCAGCATGGTCTGCTGGAAGTCGGGCAGCGCGGCTTCACCCGGCCACAGGCCTTCCATGTGCGGGCGGGTGATCTGGTACGACTCCTTCTGGTCGGGCGTGCCGGTGGAAGGGCGCACCTGGGCCCGGCTTTCCCAGCCGGCGTTGAAGGCCTTCTTCAGCGGGTGGCGGGCCTTGACCTCGTCGGGCAACGCAAAGAAGGCTTCGGTCATCGCGAAGGCGCGCTGGATGTCGGCCAGGGCGATGCCGTGGTTCGTCACCTGGAAAAAGCCGATGTCGACCGAGGCGGCCCACAGCTGTTCGGTGATCTCGGCTTTGCGGGCCTCGAAGTCGGAGAGGTCGATGCGGCGGATCTCGCGCGCATGGGTCTCGGAGCCCATCGCGCCCATGCGCGATTCCTTGGCCAGTTCCTGCATCGTGGTGGTGTCGGTCATGGGGTTCTCACATGTTCCAGTAGGCGCGGTGGGGTGCCGCGGCTTCGTCCCGCAGCGCGGGACCGATCACTTGCATGTCGTGCGGCGCGGCGGCAAACACCTCGCGGCACGACATTTCGATGTCGCCGGCCGCAGCCTGCGACGCGCGGAACGTGCGCAGGCTGACCGCATCGATGCCGAACACCACGCGGCGGATGTTCGACCAGAAGATGGCGCCGGCGCACATCACGCAGGGCTCGCCCGAGGCGTACATCGTGGCGCCAGCCATCACCTCGCGGCCATGGGCCGGCGTGGCCAGGCGCAGTGCATTCGTCTCTGCATGCGCGGTGCAGTCGCCGGTCACGGCATTGTTGTTGGCGGCTTCGGCCAGCACCTGGCCGTCGGCCGCCACGATCACCGCGCCGAAGGGCCGGTTGCCGGCCTGCGCCGTCTGGGCCGACAACGCGATGGCCCGGCGCAGGTACAGCGCGTCCTGCTCGGTGAGGTCGGCGGTCTGTTCGTTCAACTCGCTGGCCATGGCATCAGGCCTTGGGCAGCCGGTCTGCCTTGGGCGGCAGGAACGACAGGTTGTACAGCGCGTCGGCATTGGGCGCCTGCTTGAGCGCGAAGGTCTGGCTCACCTCGGCCACCTGGGCCCGCACCAGCTCGGGCCGCACGTCGCCCAGGCCGTGGCTGCGGGCATCGGCCGTGGCCACGTAGCCGGCGGTGATCTTGAAGCGCTCGGCTTCCACCTTCTCGTCCACCATCGGCTCGCGGCGCTTGACGTACTGCATCGCGCCGGCGGGGTCGGCCAGGCATTCCAGCAGCGCGCGGTTGGTGGCCTTGAGGAAGCCGCGCACCGCCTGCGGCTTGTCGGCCATCAGCTTGGTGGAGGCCAGGATGGCATTGCCGTACAGGTTCAGCCCGGCGTCGGCGTACGAGAGCACGCTCAGCTGCGCCGGATCGAGCCGTTGGAACAGTGACAGCGCGGAGTCGTGGAAGTAGGTGGCGCCGTCCACGTCGCCGCGGATGATCACGTTGTCGCGCTGCGAAAAATCGGTGGTCACCCACTCGATGGCTTCGGGCTTCATGCCGGCATGCCTGGCCGCCATCGGCCAGGCGCGGCGGGTGCTTTCCACCGCGGCGGCGGCGATGCGCTTGCCCTGCAGGCTCTTGAAGTCCTGCGTGATGCCGCGGTCCTTGCGGCCGATGATGACGAAGGGCGCGCGGTTGTAGTACTGGTAGACGGCCTGCAGCAGCGGCGCGCCGGCTTGCGAGGCATTGAACTCGATCAGCGCGCTGATGTCGCCGAAGCCCATGTCGTAGGCGCCGCTGGCCACGCGGGTGATGG
>NZ_CAXFDV010000302.1:0-16823 GCF_964001545.1 uncultured Aquincola sp. | reverse complement strand
CCTCGCAGGTCTGCTGGTCGACGCCGAAGTTGGCATTGGCCGACAGCGCACTGCCCTGCCCCGTCTCGAAGTACATGACGTTGCGGCCCACGGTGCCGCGGTTCTGCGCCAGCGCAGCGGCCTGCGCCTCGGCCAGCAGCTCCGGCGTGACGCCGAACGACAGGTTGGTTTTTTCGGTGCCCCCGATGGACTGGAACACCAGGTCCACCGGCACGCCGTCTTCGGCCAGCCGCAGCGTGTTGGTCACATGCGTGAGCACGCAGCTCTGGGTGGGAATCTCGAAGCGCTGGATCACCTCGTCCAGCATGCGCAGCATCTCGCCCAGCACCGGCAGGCTGTCGGAAGCGGGGTTGATGCCGATCACCGCATCGCCCGCGCCGTACATCAGCCCGTCCAGCGTCGAGGCGGCCACGCCGCGCAGGTCGTCGGTGGGGTGGTTGGGCTGCAGCCGCACCGCCAGGTGGCCCGGCAGGCCGATGGTGTTGCGAAAGCGCGTGACCACGCGGCACTTGCGCGCCACCGCGATGAGGTCCTGGTTGCGCATCAGCTTGCTCACCGCGGCCACCATCTCGGGCGTCAGCCCGGGTGCCAGCGCGGTGAGCACGTCGGTGCTGGCCTGCTCGCCCAGCAGCCAGTCGCGAAAGCCACCTACCGTGAGGTGCGCCACCGGCGCGAAGGCGGCCGCATCGTGGGTGTCGATGATCAGCCGCGTGATGTTGTCGTCCTCGTAAGGCACCAGCGCCTCCTGCAGGAAGACCTTCAGCGGCAGGTCGGCCAGCACATGGCGCGCGGCCATGCGCTGCTGCGCGGTCTCGGCGGCCACGCCGGCCAGGTGGTCGCCCGAGCGCGCCGGGCTGGCGCAGGCCATCACCTGCTTCAGGTCGTCGAAGCCGTAGACCTGGCCGGCCAGCGTGGTGCGGTAGCTCATCGCGGGGGGTTCCTTAGGCTCAATGGGCGCCCTGCAGCAGTTCGTCCTGCGGGGCCTCCTCCCGCGAGCGGGAGGTGAGGCGGAAGTAAGCGTAGGCGATGGCCATCAACCCCAGGAACACCGCGGTCAGCAGCTGGTTGAACCACACCATCGCACCCAGGCACACCACGCCCAGCACCAGCGCGATGGCCGGGAACAGCGGGTAGAACGGCGCACGGTAGGGCCGGGCCAGCCCCGGCTCGCTGGCGCGCAGCTTGAACAGCGCGGCCATCGAGATGATGTACATGACGATGGCGCCGAACACCGACATGGTCACGATGTTGGCGGTGAGCGACTGGCCGCCGAACTGGATCCACTGGTCGCTGAAGATGGCGGCCACACCCACCACGCCACCAGCCAGCAGCGCGCGGTGCGGTGTCTGGAAGCGCGGCGACAGCGCCGCGAAGGAGCGCGGCAGGTAGCCGGCGCGGGCCAGCGCAAAGATCTGCCGCGAGTAGCCCATGATGATGCCGTGGAAGGACGCCACCAGGCCGAAGAGGCCGATCCACACCATCATGTGCAGCCAGCCGCTGGACTCGCCCACCACCACCTTCATGGCCTGCGGCAAGGGGTCGTTGATGTTGGCGATCTTGCGCCAGTCGCCCACACCGCCGGCCATGATCATCACGCCGAAGGCCAGCACCACCAGGGTGAGGATGCCGGCGATGTAGGCCTTGGGAATGGTGCGCTGCGGGTCGCGCGCTTCTTCGGCCGCCATGGCCGCGCCTTCGATGGCCAGGAAGAACCAGATGGCGAACGGGATGGACGCGAAGATGCCCGCCAGCGCCGCGCCGTTGAACACGTCGGTGCCCGCCCAGCCGTTGGCCACGTAGTTGGCCAGCGACCAGCCGGGGCTGACCACGCCCATGAACACCAGCAGCTCGGCAATGGCCAGCAGCGTGACCACCAGCTCGAACATGGCCGCAATGCCCACGCCCACCCAGTTGAGCGCGATGAACACCACGTAGGCGCCCACCGCGATGTACTTGGGATCTGCACTGGGGAACTGCACGTTGAGGTAGGCGCCGATGGCCAGCGCGATGGCCGGTGGCGCGAACACGAACTCCACCAGCGTGGCAAAGCCGGCGATGAAGCCGCCGGTGGGCCCGAAGGCGCGCCGCGCATACGCGAACGGCCCGCCCGCATGCGGAATGGCGGTGGACAGCTCGGTGAAGCTGAAGATGAAGGTGGTGTACATCGTGGCCACCAGCAGCGTGGCCACCAGGAAGCCGAGCGTGCCGGCGGTGTTCCAGCCGTAGCTCCAGCCGAAGTACTCGCCGGAGATCACCAGCCCGACGCAGATGCCCCAGAGCTGGAAGGGCCCGAGCACCTTCTTGAGGCCCGGCTGGGCGCCGGTGCCAGTGGGGGAAGCAGCCATGTGCATGTCCTTGCAGTAACCCAAGAATGCGGCGGATTGAAGCAAGGCACCCGCGCCCGGCCTATCCAAAAACGGAAAATCCGTCGGCACCGTGGCGGCGTGGCACCGCTCTTGCAAAAGCCGGTGGGTCCACCGCCGCACTGCCCAGGAGAACGCCGCCGTGCCCATGCCCGAAGCGCGCCTTGCCCACCCCGCCCCGCCGGGCCTGGCCGGCCTGCGCTACCAGGCGCTGGCCAGCGACGACGTCGACGAACACGCCGGCCACCTGTCGCGCTGGTCGCAGGAATACGACCAGCTGTCGCCCGGCCGCTTTGCCGGCCGCGTGCGTGAGCTGTGGGCCGACGGGCCGCGGCTGCAGGTGTTCCATGAACACACGCACCAGCAGACCAGCCAGCTGTGCCTGCCGTGGCAGGGTTCGGTGTGGTTCGGCATTCCCGACGGGCGGCACCCCACGCCGGTGCACTTCTGCGGCCGGCTGCAGCCCGCCGAGGGGCCGCGGCCGGTGCTGCGCGCGGGCGGCAATGCCTCGTTCACGCTGCGCACGCCCGAGGACTTCGGCATCTATGGCGTGGTGGTGGACGCCGACTGGCTGGCGCAGCGGCTGGATGCACTGCAGTTGCGCGACGCGGGCGCTCCCGGTGCGGCGCTGCAGGCGCTGCCGGTGCCGCCGGCGGTGCATGCGGCGATGTGCAGCACCATCGAAGCGCTGCTGGCGCTGGGTGCCTGCGGTGCCGACAACCCCCCGCCGGCCGCCTGGCAGGCGCTGCTGGACCGGCTGCTGGCGCTGTTGTGCGGCGCGGGGCAGGCGCCCTCGCCCGCCGCCGCGGCCCAGGCCGACCCTGCGGCCTGTTCGCGGCGCCTGGCCACGGTGATGTCGGCCCGCGCGCTGGTGAGCCAGCCGCTCAATCACACGATGTCGGTGGACGACCTTTGCGCCGAGCTGCACCTCACCCGCCGCACGCTGCAGAACCACTTCCAGGCGGTGGTGGGCGATTCACCGGCGGACTTCTTGAAGGCGGTGCGCATGAACGCCTGCCGGCGCAAGCTGCGCAAAGGCGGCGCGGCCACGGTGCAGGATGTCGCGGCCCAGTGGGGCTTCTTCCACATGGGCCACTTTTCACACGACTACAAGCAGATGTTCGGCGAGCTGCCTTCCCAGACGCTGCGCCGGGCCGACGGTGCGCCGGCCACTGGGTTCAACGGGCGAAGCGTTCCAGGATCGAGCCGATCTCGCCCAGCCCGCCGTCCGCCGGCAGCTGGCCTTGCGGCGTCAGGTGGTCCACGGCCTGCGGCAGCACCTGCGACAGCTGGCTGAGCAGGTCGCCTTGCGACAGGCCGGTCTGCTGCGTCAGGCGGCCCAGCAGGTCGTCACCGAACACCTGGCCCAGCTGAGCGGGTGACACCGGCTGGTTGGCGCCGGTGCCCACCCAGGACGACACCACGTCGCCCAGGCCGCTGCGGGTGAACTGCTCCACCAACGCGCCCAGGCCACCCATCTGGCCGCCTTGCTGGCCCCCCTGTTGACCGATCTGTGACAGCACCAGCGCCACGATGCGCAGCAGGTCGGCCTGGCCGCCAGCGCCCTGGCCGCCGCCCCCCAGCAACCCGCCGAGCACATCGCCCAGCGCACCGCCGCGTCCGCCTGGTGCCTGGTTGTTCATCATGCCGATGGCCATGTCCAGCAGTCCCATGTCGATCTCCTGTGTGGATGGAAAGCGCCGGATTGTGGAAAGCCCGGCCGCGCCCGACCGGCGGACGCGCGCGGCCTGCGCATTAGCGCACGAAGCGGCTTCAGGCTGCGGGGGCGGGCACCACACCGGCAGGCACATCGCCCGCCGGACCCGTGCCCGCCAGCGCCACTGCCGCCAGCGCCACTGCCGCCAGCGCGGCCAGCGGCGCGGTGTCGGCGCGCAGCACGGCGGGCCCCAGCGAGGTGGGCAGAAAGCCCACGCGCTGCGCCGCTTCCACCTCGGCCGGTGACAGGCCCCCCTCCGGCCCGCTGAGCAGCAGCAGCCGCGCCGGTGCCTGCGGCCGCAGGCGCTGGGGCAGCGGAAGCGCCTCGTCGCCAAAGCCCAGCAGCCAGCGGGTGGCATCGGTCAGGTCGGCCGCGGTGGCCTGCTCGGCCAGCCAGGCCGAGAAAGTGATCACCGGCGCCACCCGCGGCACCCGGTTGCGGCCCGACTGCTCGCACGCCGCGACCGCAATGCCCTGCCAGTGCGCCTGCTTGCGCTGCGCCCGCTCGCCCGACAGGCGCAGCACCGATCGCTCGCTCATCAGCGGCTGGATGGCGGCCACGCCCAGCTCCACCGCCTTTTCCACCAGCGTGTCCATGCGGTCGTTGGCCGGCATGGCCAGCGCGATGGTCACCTGCGGGCCGATCTCGCGCTCCACCGCCTCGTGGCTTTGCACTTCCACCTGCACGCTGCTGCGGCCGATCTGCATGACGGCGGCCGTCCACTCGCCGCCCTGGCCGTTGAACAAGGTGATGAGCGCGCCGGGCTGCAGCCGCAGCACCTGCACATGGCGGGCCGCACCGGGCGGCAGATCAAGCGGCTGGCCGGCGGCCAGAGGAGCATCGACGTGGATTCGCGGCATAGGCCCGCGAGTGTGCCTCGGGCGGAGCGCTCAACCCAAGGGCTGGTCGGGCATCGCATCGGCCGGCCAGTAACTCGGCCGGCACAGCCAGTGATCGGCAGCGACCGTGCAGCCCTCCACCAAGGCGACCAGGCGTCGGCCCAACCATTCGGCAGCGGCTGCCAGGTCCTCATAGCGTACGCGGGCCACCGGCGAAGGCAGGTCGATCCGGCCGGAGGACCATGCCTCGTGCACGACCACGGCCAGCTCGTGGCATGGATCTACGCCAGCGTCCAGCAGCGCGTGCATCAAGCCGTTGCCCACCTGCGGATGCTGGACGATGACCGCGCTGGGGCGTGGACGCATTGCCAGCAGACGCACGCCAGCCGCGTACCCATCGCCGGCGCAGCGCTTGGCCGCCAGCATCATCTGCGGCGTGACCGGCAGGCCGCCACCTTGCATGGCCGTGCGGTATCCCAGACACCACGCGTGTGTGGCATGAAGCCACGGATCCAGATGCACGCACGCGATGCGTCGGTGGGCGCCGTCTACCAGCCGGCCCACCGCCAGTTCGGCGGCCCCCCCTTCATCGAGATCGAGCCACGGATAAACGTGCGCGGCCGGCTGCCGGCACCGGCCGACCGCAACAAAGGGCACATGGTGGCGCACGAGCGACTCGATGCGCGCATCCACCGACCCGGTCTGCAGCACGAGCAGCGCATCGAAGTGCCGATCACGCACGATGCGCTCATGCAGCGGCACGCCGCCCCTGCCAGGGCTTGCCAGCATCAGGCAGTCGAGACCGGCGGACTGCAACACCTGCGAGACGGCATCCAACAGCGCTGCCTGGCCGGCATCGCTCAGTGGCCCCAGCGATCTTTCGCACAGCACGCCCACGGCGTCAGACCGGCCGGTGACGTTCTGCCGCGCGAGTCGATGGGCCTCGTAGCCCAGCAGCTGGGCGGCCTGCCGCACCTGTCTGCATGTTTGTTCCGACACAGGACGGCGCCCACTGAGCGCATGGCTGACGGTGGTGGTCGACAGCCCCACGTGCGCTGCCACGGTGCGCAAGGTCACGCGCGACGCCGCCCTGACGTCCCTGGACGCAGAGCCCATCATCGCGCCCCCTGCACCAGCCGCACGGGCCGGGCAAAGCGGCATAGCATCCCGCCAGGAGGGAGACGATGAAACATCAGAAAACCCCCGCCGCCACAAGCGCTGAAGTCGCGCGCCGGGCCGGCGTTTCGAGAACCACGGTGTCCTTCGTGTTGAACAACGCGCGCCACCGGGGCATCAGTGACACCACACGCGAACGGGTCCTGGCGGTGGCCCGCGAAATTGGCTACGTGCCCAACGCCGCGGCCCGGTCTTTGGCGGGCGGCACCTCCGGCACGCTGGCGCTGGTGGTGCCCAAGCTGGAGCACTTGTACGTCGATGCCTTCCTCGCGCAGTTGGTGGCCAGCGTGCGCGAATGCTGCCACCTGCATGGCTTCAAGCTGCTGATCGAATCGACGGATGGCGAGGGCCGGGAACCCGGCCAGTTCCTGCAGCTGGTGCACGGTCGCAGCATCGACGGCGTCATCGTCGCCCACCCCAGGACCACCGAGATGGCACACCTGCAGCGCCTGCGAGACAGCGAGATTCCCCATGTGGTGT
This sequence comes from uncultured Aquincola sp., assembly GCF_964001545.1. Taxonomy (NCBI): domain Bacteria; kingdom Pseudomonadati; phylum Pseudomonadota; class Betaproteobacteria; order Burkholderiales; family Sphaerotilaceae; genus Aquincola; species uncultured Aquincola sp. The sequence continues at coordinate 10,248 of NZ_CAXFDV010000302.1, read as the reverse complement.
TCGGCTGCCACCTGCCCGCCCAGGAGGGCCTGGCCATGATGGGCGACGACACTTGCCAGTCCGCCTGCATCGCTGTCAACCACCTGCTGAACCTCGGTCGCCGCCGCGTGGCGTTGGTCAACTACGCTTCCAACGAATACCACTCCGCAGCCCAGCGTGAAGGCGGCTGGCGCAAGGCGCTGCTCGACCACGGCATCGAGCCGCAGGACGGTTGGTGCATCGCGGCCGACATCACGCCCGAGAGCGGCTACCGGGCCACCCGTGAACTGCTCGCACGGCAGCTGCACCCGGACGCCCTGTTCGCCGGCAACGACACCATCGCCTTCGGCGCCCTGCGTGCGCTGCGCGAGGCGGCGCTGCGCGTTCCGCAGGACGTTGCACTGGTGGGCTACGACGACATCCCGATGGCGCCATTCGCCGACCCCCGCTGACCAGCGTGCATTCCGACCCTGCGGGGCATGGACGCCAGGCCGTGCATTCGCTGCTGTTGCAGTTGCAGAACGGGCGACCGAAGCCGCCGGCGGCCGTGCAGGCGCCCAAGCTGGTGATCCGCGAATCCTGCGGTGCGCGGGCGCCGGAGGCGGGCCAGCCCCGCGGCCGGGCGCAGGCCGGCGGGGCTTGGGCTCACAGCGCGTAGCGCAGCGCCAGGCTGATCGAGCGGCCGGTCTCGGGGCGCAAACGCACCACCGGCTGCCCGTTCAGCACGTCAGGCCCCTCGACCCCTCCCGATGAAGCCACCTTGTCGAACAGGTTGCTCAGATTCACGCTCAACGTCGCGCGCTCGGTCAGCGCGTAGCTGGCAAAGGCGTTGACGATGCTGCGGCCGGACACTTTCGCCGTGTTGAAGCTGTTGTTCCACACATAGCTCTGGCCCACCAGCGAAGCGCCCACCGTGAGGTTGTTGAAGGTGTAGCTGGGCGAAATGGCCCACATCCACTTGGGCACGCCGCCCGGCACCTTGCCCACCGTGCTCTGCCCGGTCGCTTCGCCGACAAGGTCGGTGCGCACCTTCAGGTCGGTGTAGACGAGGTTGGCATTGAGCGCGAAGTTGCCGGTGTTGAGCGCCGACTCGAGTTCCACGCCGTTGGCCTTGGTGCCCACCACGTTCAGCTTGGGACCTACGGTACGCGTCTGGTCATAGTCGTACTCGTCCACCGTGGCCTGGAACAGTGTGGCGAACAGGCCGTAGTTGGCGCCCATCAGCTCCCCACGGGTCTTGACGCCCAGCTCGCGCTGCTTGACCGTCGCAACCGCCTGCGCCTCCAGGCCCTGCGTGAGCGCACCGGTGAGCGGGTTGATGAACGGCGAGAACAGCAAGCGGTCGGCAATCGCCCGCCCGCCCTTGCTCACGCGAACGAAGGCGCTCAAGTCGTTGCTGAAGCGGTAGTTCGCGCCCACCGAATACGAGGTGTAGCCGACGCTGTAGTTGATCGGGCTGCGGCTCTGGCCATCGATCAGGTAGACATTGTTTTCGGCGCCGGTGATCGTGCCGTCGCGGTTGACGTCAAAGCCTCCTGCCACCTTCTGACCGCCCGCATAGCTGCCGCTGGCGCGCATGCGGTCGTGCCGCAGGCTGGCATCGAAGTCCCATGAGCCGACTTCCAGCCCGAGCGCCAGGTAAGGCGCCGTGGTGCTGTAGTGGGCGTCGATGTCGCGTGCGCAGCAGCCGCCCCACTGGTTGTTGTAGCCGGTCAGTCCAGCCGTCGTCAGGGCTGCGCCGGAGGCGTCGTAGACGTCGACGATCGCGCCGTTGCGGCCGACCTCCATCACCCGCTCGCTGATCTGCCACTGCTGCACGATGTCTTGTCTGGACAAGTACAGGCCGGCCTTGGTGTTGAGCTTGCTGCCGGTGAGATCAAATGCCTTGGACAGGCTGAGGTCGTTGGCCCAGTGACCCATGTCGGGCGACTGCTGATGGATGGCGGCGTTGCGCGACAGCAGTCCGGTCTGCAGGTTCTCGGTGGTGACGGTCTGCCCGGCCAGCGGGCCGTTGAAGTACCGCGCCGAGGTGCCGCCCTCGAAACCGCCGAGCAGTCCGCTCAGGGTCTGCGCTCCCCAGAACTGGGTTCTGAACGAGCTTTCGCTGCGACTGAACTTGAACTTGTTGTTCAGGCCCCAGCCGCCCTCAAGCTGGTTGGCAAACTCGATGCCGAAGGCATGGGACTTGACCGAGATGCCATCGGACACGTTGGCCGTGCCGGGCGCGCCGGTGAAGATATCGGCGGTGGGCATGGTCTGGTTGTAGATCGACAGCTGCGAATCGCGCCTGATGTCGAACCCGGCCAGCGGGTGCATGCCCTTGACCGTGGTGCCGCTGAGGTCCGCCCGGGCCGGCATGCTGGTGTAGGTGGGGGCCTTCTCGTCCAGCAGCTTGAACGAGAAGCGGACGTAGCCCTTGTCGCCGTTGAACGACTGGGTCAGGTTGCCCTTGACCTGGTAGCCCTGCAGCGCCCCGGTGTCATTGCGGCGCGGACCTTCGCCGGTTCGGAAATAGCCACCGACGTGGTAGCGCAGCGTCTCATTGATCTTGCCGCCGTAGTCGCCATCGACCCGCGTCTCGTCGTAGTTGACGCCGCGCGTCACGCCGATGGAGCCGCCCTTTTGCTGCCCGGTCTTGCTGATGTAGTTGATCACCGCGCCCGGGGCATGAGAGGCCAGGGTGGCGGCCGAGCCGCCCCGCAACGTCTCGATGCGGTCGACGTTGTTGTCGAAGCGGATGAAGTAATCGTTGTTGCCGAAGTTCATGTCGCCGAACTCGACGACAGGCAGGCCGTCTTCCTGCAGTTGCACGAACTTCGAGCCCCCCGACGATATGGGCAGACCGCGCACCGTGATGTTGGAGTTGCCGCCCGGGCCGGCCGAGCTTTCGGCACGCACGCCGGGAATGAGCTTGAGGATTTCGGCTTCAGAGCGGGCGCCGAAGTTGGTGATCTGCTCGTTGTCGACGTCGGTCACCGACACGGAGCTGCGCATCTTCGACTTCGAGCCGGTGGTGGCCGTGATGACCACGCGGTCCAGACCGACCACGTCGGACTTGGCTGCCGGTGCAGGCGCAGGGCTGGCGGCCTCCGTGCCGGGCGGGGGTGCCGTCTGAGCCTGTGCGGCGCCCGCCAGCAGGGTTGCGAAGGCCGACGATGCCACCAAGGCGGCGATCGTCGTGGGGGCCGGCGGTCGCCGGGGTGTCAGTGGCTTGTTTCTCATGGCTGTTCCTCCAAGGCATGGGTCCGAGGGACCTCGTTCACGTCATCGTTTCCAGCGCACGGCATCGGGTCCCCGGCCCGACAAGGAAACGGCAGGGGGCTTGTTTGACTGAGGCCCGGCGCGCTCACACGGCGCGGGCGGGCAGCACTCGGCCCGGCCCGAGGCAGGGGCCGTGTCGTTCAGGTCAGTGGTATCAGGGCTTGCGGGCGTGGATTTCCCACAGCCGGGCGAGCTCGACCGCCTCGTCGGCACCGCGTACGGCCCTGAAGCTGTCGATGGCGCGCGCCTTGTTGCCGCTTTGCAGGTAGGCCTGCCCGAGGTGCAGTCGCGCCTCGTCCGGGCGTTTCAGGCCGCCCTTGGTCAGGCCGTGCTCCAACAGGGCGATGCCCTTGTCGAGACGGCCCGCCGACACCAGCGCATGGCCGGTGTTGACGAGGGCATCGCCCTGGCGACCGACCTCCTCCACCTGCAGCGCCTTCTCGTCCTCGGCGGCCTGCCGGGTTGCCAGCTCGCGCAGGCGCTGGTGGCGTGACGCCTCCGGCCCCGAGCCCAGCTTGCCGGCGGCATAACCTGCCTCCACCACCCTGAGGGCCTCCGTCGGCAGTCCCGCCTGCAGGGCCAGCTGCGCCATCTCGACGTACTGCTCGGTGTCCTCCAGGGTGTCTGTCGCGCGCCGCAGGCGGTAGACGTCCAGGCGCAGGCGATCGGGAAAGCCGGCTGCGCCTTGCAGGCGCGCCAGCCGATCGCTCCAGTAGGCCTGCTTGGGGTGATAGACAAGGAGCTTTTCCAGCGTGGCCACGTAGCCGGCCTGGTCGTCGAGCTTGCCGTAACTGGCCGCCAGCAGCCTCAACGTGGGCTCATCGACCACCGGGGTGGCCTGCTCCATCGCCTGCACACGCTGCTGTGTGTCGCGCACCACGCCTGCATAGTCGCCGGACAGGTAGTGCGCACTCGTCTTCAGCTCGCGCATCTTGTCGCTGCGTCCACCTTCCTTCAAGTACCGCTCGGCCAGCGCGATGGCCTGCGGATAGTCCTTGCGGCGGTAGGCCAGGCCGGCCATGGACTCCAGCACAGGCAATGTCTCGGCAGCTCCCAACTTGCCGGACGCCAGCACGGCCTCGAATGATCGCGCCGCCGTCGCGTCGTCGCCTGCGCCCAGCGCCGCCCCGGCGCGCATGCGCTCGATCACCATGCGCTCGTGACCCGACAGGTTGCCGACGGCCTCGGCCTCGGCCACGCGGGACAGCGCTTCCCGCGGCTTGCCGGCCCTCAGGAGATCCTGGGCGGCCTGCAGCGGCTTGCCCACTTCCGCGCGCATGGTCTCCGGCGGAGCCGATTGGGCCAGCGCCGATCCGATCGACATGGTCAGGCCGCACAACACAGCGGCCAGCTGCCTGGGCATGTGCATGGTGATTCCCTTCATTGGGCGAACTGCTCGTTGCCGACGATTCCGATCTTCTTGAGCCCCAGCCGCTGGGCCGAGGCCATCACCGCGGCCACCCGCTCATAGCGCACGAGCTTGTGTGGCCGCAGATGCACGTCCGGCTGCACGGGCTGCGCCACCTTTTCGCGCATGTGCGACTCCAGCGCAGCGCGGTCGGGCAAGGCCTCACCGTTCCAGTACACGGTGCCGTCGAAGTCGACGTCCAGTCGCACGACCTCCGGCTCCACCGGTGCGGCGGGCGCCTTGCCGGTGGGCAGGTTGAGGTCAACCGAATGCAGTTGCACCGGGATCGTGATGATCAACATGACCAGCAGGACGAGCATCACGTCGATCAGCGGCGTGGTGTTCATCTCGCCGATCGCCTGCGGGCGTGCCTTTCGGCTTCTTCGTGTGCTGCCGCCCACGGAGGCTGTGTTCCATGCCATCGCTGACTCCTCAAGGCCGCGCAGGCGGCTCGGTGATGAAGGACACCTTGGCCATGCCCGCGCGCTGGGCGGCGAACACCACGCGTCCCACGGCTTCATAGCGGCTGGCGCCGTCGCCGCGGATGTGGAGTTCGGGCTGGGGCAGCTTCACCGACTCCTGCTTGATGCGGTCAAAGAAGGCCGCCGTGTTCGGCAGGTGCAAGTCGTTCCAATAGATCTCGCCGTCGCGGTCGATGGACACGACGATGTTCTCCGGCTTGCTGGTGCGCGGTTGGTTGACCTCGCTGGGCAACTTGACCTTGATGGAGGTCACCGCGACGGGAATCGTGATCAGGAAGATGATCAGCAGGACCAGCATCACGTCGACCAGCGGCGTGGTGTTGATCTCCGAGTTGACCCGCTTGCCTGCGGCGGCGCCGCCGCCCACGCTCATGCCCATGGTCGGCCCCTCAGGCGCGCGTGGGCGCAGGCGCCGCCAGCAACGCGGTGCGCAGACGGGCGCCGAAGGTGTGCACCTGGTGCAGCGCGCTGGTGTTGCGACCGACCAGCCAGTTGTAGCCCAGCACGGCAGGCACGGCCACGGCCAGGCCGATGGCAGTCATGATCAACGCCTCACCCACCGGCCCGGCCACCTTGTCGATGGAGGCCTGACCCGCCACGCCGATGGCCGTGAGCGCGTTCAGAATGCCCCAGACCGTGCCGAACAGTCCGATGAATGGGGAGGTCGAGCCCACGGTGGCCAGGAAGGCCAGGCCCTGCTGCAGCCGGTGTTCCACTTCCTCGCCGGCCTCATCGACGGCGGTCGAGATCCAGGACCCGCGGTCCACACTGGCGAGGATGCCCTCATGCGCCCGGCTGGCATCGAAGGCGGTGTCGGCCACGAATCGGAAGGCCCCCTCCTCGCTGAGCGAAGCCGTGCCCTGCCGAAGGTCGGCGGCCGACCAGAACGGCGCGCCAGCCCCGACCGATGGGGCCTCCCGCAGCAGACGGCGCTGCTCCAGCATCTTGGTGACGATCAGGTACCAGGTACCCAGTGACATCACCATCAGGATGCCCAGGACGCCCTTGGACACCAGGTCGCCGTGCGAGACGATGGCTTGCAGCCCGTACGGGTTGTCGACGACAGCAGCGGCAGGCTCGGCGGTGGCCGTGGCCGCCTTGGCCGTGTCGTCTGCAGCCAGGGCTGCCGGGCCGAAGCCGGCAAACGCCAGGCCGGCAGCCAGCGAAAGGATGGCGGGGATGCGCCGAAGCGCGCGCAGGAGTTCCATGTTTTTGGCCCTCGGAGTGGGTGGGAGAAGTGGTGGCAGAACGGTGCCCGGCGGGCCCCGACTCAGCTCGATCGGTAGGAAAACGGCACCTGGACCGTGACGTCACGACCCGTGCCCTTGCACTTGTATTCACCGACGATGCGCATGCTGGCCTTGGCGAAGATCGGGTGCGAAGCGCTGACGGCCTTGATGTCCCGGATGTCGCCGCTGGCGACCAGCGTGAACTGGATGACGGCACTGCCTTCCTCCAGACCCAGGCGCGTGGCTTCGCGCGGAAATCCGGCGTCGCCCATGACTTGCGCATAGTTCGCGCACACCACCGAGGCCGACACAGGCGGCGCAGGCGCGGCGGGAGGCGGTGCCGGCGGTGCTGCTGCAGGTGCAGGCGGCGCACTGCGCACCGGCTCTGCCGGTGGCGGAGACTCCGCCGCCACCGCGGCAATGGTGGGTTCGTGCGTGGGCGGCGCCTGCACCTGCACTTCAGGCGGCGGCACGTACGCAGGCGGCGGGGGCGTGAACTTGGGCGGCGGCGGCAGCTCGATGACCTTGGGCGGCGGCGGAGGCGGCTTGACCTCTTCGACCAGCACGGTTTCAAGCGGCTCGCTCACCACCTTGGCGAGTTGCTGGCCCAGACCGTTGGCCAGCGCCCAGACCAGCGCCACATGGAACAGCACCGCCACGGCCAGGCCCGCGCTGCGCCAGTGGCTGTTGCTCTGGGGCTTCACGAAACTCACAGCACCACCCCGTCGGTCCTGCAGACGCCCGAGGGCGCGCACGCGTGGCATGGATGAATGGAGGACATCGTTCGGGTCTCCTGAACGGGACGTCGTTACAAGTCAGCGAACAAGCGAATTGCGCATTAGTCAAAGATCATTTTTGTGATTGATGCGTTATCGCGCGATTCAGACATTCCCTGACGCGCGTTAGTAACGCGCGTTGCATGGCGACGTGACGCGTTGGCGGCCCGGGGGCCGTGCTTAGACAGGGAACGTCAAAGACGCAGCAGCGCGGCGCAGACGATGTCGCGCGAGAACTCGGCCGCCACTTCGGCGGTGAAGCGCGGAAAGTCGACGTGCGCCGCATCGTCGGCGCGGTCGGACAGCGTGCGCAGCACGCCGAAGGGCCGGCCGCTGTCGTGGCACACCTGGGCCACGGCAGCGCCTTCCATCTCCACCGCCAGCGCCTCGGGCAGGGCGGCGCGCAGCGCAGCGCTTTCAGCCGAGGTGCTGACGAAGCGGTCGCCGCTGATCACCAGGCCCTGGTGACAACGCACGCGGCCGATGCCGAAGCGCTGCAGCGCCGGATGCGGCTGCGACAGCACCTCGCCGGCCGCGGCCACCAGGGCATCGGCCAGCAAGGGGTCGGCGGCAAAGCGGCTGCGGCCGGTCAGCGGCACCTCGTAGCGCTGGAACAGGGGCGAGGCATCCATGTCGTGCTGCAGCAGCTCGCGCGCCACCACCACGTCGCCCACCTGCGCGTGGTCCGCCAGGCCACCGGCGACACCGGTGAACAGCAGCGCGCGGGCCCCCAACACCTCCAGCGCCAGCGTGGCGGTGGTGGCCGCGGCCACCTTGCCGATGCCGCTGAGCACCAGCAGCACCTCGTGTCCCTGCAGCCGCCCAAGGTGGAAGTCGCGGCCGGCGCGCCGTTGCAGGCTGCGCGCCTGCAGCAAGGCGTCGATGGCGCGCAACTCGTCGTGCAGCGCGCTGACGATGGCGATGGGGGCCAACGCCTGCCGCTCAGTGCGCCGTCGCGGCGGGCGGCTTGTCGCGCAGCTCGCGGCGCAGCACCTTGCCCACCGGCGTCTTGGGCAGCTCGGTGCGGAACTCCACCACCCGCGGCCGCTTGTAGCCGGTGAGGTTGGCTTCGCAGAAGGCGCGCACGTCGTGCTCGGTCAGCGCGGGGTTCTTCTTGACGATGACCACCTTCACCGCCTCGCCGGCCTTGTCGTCGGGCACGCCCACGGCGGCGCACTCGAGCACGCCGTCGAGCTGGGTGAGCACGTCTTCCACCTCGTTGGGGTACACGTTGAAGCCGCTGACCAGGATCATGTCCTTCTTGCGGTCGACGATCTTGAAGAAGCCGCTTTCTTCCAGCACGCCCACGTCGCCGGTGCGGAAGAAGCCGTCGGCCGTCATCACCTTGGCGGTTTCATCGGGCCGCTGCCAGTAGCCGGCCATGACCTGCGGGCCGCGGATCGCGATCTCGCCGGCAGCGCCGGGCGGCACGGGCTGGCCTTCATCGTCCAGCAGCGCAAAGTCGGTGTTGGGCAGCGGCAGGCCGATCGTGCCGGTGAACTGGTGGCTGTCCACCGGGTTGCACGCGGCCACCGGCGAGGTCTCTGACAGGCCATAACCTTCGACGATCGGGCAGCCCGTTTTCTCGAGCCACAGCCTGGCGGTGGCGCTTTGCACCGCCATGCCGCCGCCCACCGAGATCTTCAGGTGGCTCCAGTCGACGGTGTGAAAGTCGGGGTGGTTGGCCAGCGCATTGAACAGCGTGTTGACCGCCGGAAAGCTGTGGAATCGGTGCTTGGCCAGTTCCTTGAGCACCGCCGGCAGATCGCGCGGATTGGGAATCAGCAGGTTGCAGCCGCCCATGCGCATGGACAGCATCATGTTCGTGTTGAAGCCGAAGATGTGATAGAGCGGCAGCGCGCACACGGTGACGATCTGCTCGCCCGGCGGAATCTTCTTGAGCGCCGGCTGGTACCAGGCCTCGCACTGCAGCACGTTGGCCACCAGGTTGCGATGCAGCAGCACCGCGCCCTTGCTGACACCGGTGGTGCCGCCGGTGTACTGCAGCACTGCGATGTCGTCCGGGCCCAGCGCCGGCGCGGTGTAGGCCTTGCGGCGGCCGATGGCCAGCGCCTCACCAAAGCGCACCGCGGTGGGCAGCTCGAAGGGTGGCACCATCTTCTTGACCTGGCGCACCACGTAGTTCACCAGCGCGCCCTTGACCAGGCCCAGCATGTCGCCCATGGCGGCCGTGACCACGTGCCGCACCGGCACCGCATGCGCCACCTGCTGGTACACATGCGCGAAGTTTTCCAGGATGACCAGCACCTTGGCGCCGGCGTCCTTGAGCTGGTGCTCCAGCTCGCGCGGGGTGTACAGCGGGTTGACGTTGACCACCACGAAGCCCGCCCGCAGGATGCCGGCCACCGCCACCGGGTACTGCGGCACGTTGGGCATCATCACCGCCACGCGGTCGCCACGCTCCAGACCCAACGACTGCAGGTAGGCGGCAAAGGCCCGCGAGGCGTCGTCCACCTGGCCGAAGCGGTAGCTGCGGCCCATGAACACATAGGCCGGCAGGTCGCGGTACTTGCGGAAGCTCTCCTCCATCAGCGCCACCAGCGAGGGATACAAGTCGAACTTGACCTCGGGGGGAACGCCGGCGGGATATTGCTTCAGCCAGGTTTTCTGCATCGGGGGGCTCCAAAACGAAGGGGCGATTCTGACGGAGCCTCCCGCGGTGCAGCATCAGGGGATTCGATAGCGCTTTGGTCCGTGGTGTGAAGCCCCTCACTCCACCGCCTTGACCATCTCCTCCACCACCTTCTTGGCGTCGCCGAAGACCATCATCGTCTTGTCCATGTAGAACAGCTCGTTGTCCAGGCCGGCGTAACCCGCGGCCATCGAGCGCTTGTTGACGATCACGGTCTTGGCCTTGTAGGCCTCCAGGATGGGCATGCCGTAGATCGGGCTGCCCTTGGTCAGCGCGGCGGGGTTCACCACGTCGTTGGCGCCCAGGATGATGGCCACGTCGGCCTGGCCGAACTCGCCGTTGATATCCTCCATCTCGAAGACCTGGTCGTACGGCACCTCGGCCTCGGCCAGCAGCACGTTCATGTGGCCCGGCATGCGGCCGGCCACCGGGTGGATGGCGTACTTCACCGTCACGCCCT
>NZ_CAXFDV010000301.1:0-3473 GCF_964001545.1 uncultured Aquincola sp. | reverse complement strand
CGCCATCCTGCGCGCGCGCATGGCCGCGGGCGCCGGCCCCCTCACGCTGCTGAACTGCGACAACCTGCGCCACAACGGCGACCGCGCGCGCAGCGGCCTGCTGCAGTTCATCCAGCAGGTGGGCGATGCCGACCTGCTGGCCTGGGTGCAGGCCCACACCAGCAGCCCCAATGCGATGGTCGACCGCATCACGCCCCGGCCTACCGCCGAAGTGCGCGACCGTGTGCGTGCCGCCACCGGCGTGGACGACCCCGCGGCCTTGATGGGCGAGAGCTTCATCCAGTGGGTGATCGAAGACCGCTTCATCGCCGGCCGCCCGGCCTGGGAGCAGGTGGGCGTGGAGATGGTGCAGTCGGTCGATGCGCATGAAGAAGCCAAGATCCGGCTGCTCAATGCCACCCACAGCTGCATCGCCTGGGCGGGCACGTTGGCCGGGCTGCAGTACATCCACGAGGGCACCCACGACGCGGCGATCCGCCGCATGGCCTACGACTACGTCACCGACGACACCATCCCGGTGCTGAGCCCCAGCCCGCTGGACCTGGCCGCCTACCGCGACGTGGTGCTCGACCGCTTCGGCAACCCCGCCATCGCCGACACCAACCAGCGCGTGGCGATGGACGGCTTCAGCAAGCTGCCCGGCTTCATCGCGCCCACCATCCGCGAGCGCCTGGCGCGCGGGGAGGGCATCGCCAGCGTGGCCATGCTGCCGGCGCTGTTCCTGGCCTACCTGCAGCGCTGGCACCGCGGGCAGATTCCGTACACCTACCAGGACCAGGCGATGGACCCGGCCGTGGCCCATGCCATCTGCGAGGCGGCCGACCCGGTGGCGGCCTTCTGCGCCGACGGCCCGCTGTGGGGCCCGCTGGCCGGCGACGCGCGGCTGGTGGCCGCGATCCGTGATGCTTCGGGCCGCGTGGCGCAATGGCTGGCCGATCGTGCCAATGGCCTGCAGGAGAGCACCGATGACTAGACAACTGGAAGGCCGTGTGGCCGTGGTCACCGGCGCCGCTTCAGGCATCGGCCTGGCCGGCACCGAGGCGATGCTGCAGGCCGGCGCCCGCGTGGTGCTGGTCGACCGCGACGGCGATGCACTGGCCCGCGAATGCGCCCGGCTGGGCCCGGCCGCGCTGCCGCTGCAGATCGACTTGCTGGACGCCACGGCCTGCGCCAGCCTGGTGCCGCGTGCACTGGCACTGGCGGGGCAGATCGACATCCTGCATGCCAATGCCGGGCTCTACGTGGGTGGCGACCTGGTGGACGCCGACAGCAGCGCCATCGACCGCATGCTGAACCTGAACGTCAATGTGGTGATGAAGAACGTGCACGACGTGCTGCCGCACATGATCGGCCGCGGCACCGGCGACATCGTGGTCACCAGCTCCTTGGCGGCGCACTTTCCGACGCCGTGGGAGCCGGTGTATGCGTCTTCCAAGTGGGCGATCCATTGCTTCGTGCAGACGGTGCGGCGGCAGGTGTTCAAGCACGGCATCCGCGTGGGTTCGCTGTCGCCGGGGCCGGTGGCCAGCGCGCTGCTGGCCGACTGGCCGGCCGACAAGCTCGCCGAGGCCAAGGCCAACGGCAGCCTGATGGAGCCGGCCGACGTGGCCGAGGCGATGCTGTTCATGCTCACCCGGCCGCGCCACGTGACCATCCGCGACGTGGTGATGCTGCCCAGCCAGTTCGATCTCTAGGAGCCCGAGCACCGAGAATCGCGCCATGCGAGGCCAAGAAGCGATGCACCCCCCGCGCCGGCGTGCGCCGGAGATGGAGTACGACCACACCCGGCCCACCGCGCTGGGTTATGAGCCGGTGGAAGACACCGGCTTCATCCGTTGCCTGGCGCACGGCTTTCCCACGCCGCTGGCGCGCTGGCACCACCATGAGGAGTACGAGCTGCACCTCATCGTGGCCACCACCGGCAAGGCCTTCGTGGGCGACTGGATCGGCTCCTTCGAGCCCGGGCACCTGGTGCTCACCGGCCCGCGGCTGCCGCACAACTGGGTGTCGGTGGACGTGCCGGAAGGCGGCGTGGCCGAGCGCGACCTGGTCATCCAGTTCCAGCGCGAGCCGCTGGTGGCCGCCGCCCAGGTGGTGCCCGAGCTGGCCGAGGCGCTGCCGCTGCTGGAGCGGGCGCGCCACGGCGTGGAGTTCTTCGGCCTGGGCGAGGTGGCGCGCACGCTGTGGCACCAGTGCAAGGCCGAGCGCGGCCTGCGCCGGCTGGCCGCCTTCTGCGACCTGCTGGGGGTGCTCTCGCGCTGCAACGACTACCGCATGCTGTCCAGCGTGCAGATGCAGGCCAAGGACGACGAAGCCGGGCTGGAGCAGATCAACGCCATCGTCAGCCGGCTGACGGCCGACATCAGCCAGACCTTCGTGGCCGCCGAACTGGCCGCCGAGCTGGGCATGACCGAGAGCAGCTTCAGCCGCTTCTTCCGCCGGGCCACCGGCAACAATTTCACCGACTTCGTCAACCGCGTGCGCATCAACCGCGCCTGCCAGCTGCTGATGGAAAGCGACCGCCGCGTGGGCGACATCGCCTACGAGGTGGGCTTCAACAACCTGGCCAACTTCAACCGCCGCTTTCTGGAAGCCAAGGGCATGACGCCGCGGGATTTCCGGCGGCGGGCGAATGATCGGTTCAGCGGGGCGGCGGGGTAGGGCGCTCGGCGGCGCGCCTCCGTGGCGCCCCCGATGGGGCGCCTCCCAGTCGCGGACATCAAGGCCGGGCAGGCGGCCAAAGGCGAGCGGTGTGGAGGCGACGACGTCGGCACGGCCCTGCTTGGCTGCCAGCGCCCACAAACCTTCATGTGTCAGAAGCGCCTGCTTTTGCGCGAAGGGCAGCGCGACGGGCAGCACTGCGCGCCTCGACGTCAGCGCTGCTCACAACCTGGCCCGACGCGATCTGAGCGCGTGCTGTGTCGACCTTGTTGCGCAGCAAAGCGTCGTAGTCGCGCGCGCGCCCCTATCGGAACTCGATTCCTTGAAGAAGCGTGGGCTGTCAGCTTTTAGTGTGTCATGGTCGAATTTCTTCGGACACATCGATCAGGGCTTTTGATCCCTGGAATGAAGAAGAGTATGAAGCACACCAAGTCTGTGCTGGACGCCTTGGAGCAAGCGCTGTACGACCGCGCAAGCCGACCGAGACCATCAACGGGCTCTGCAAGGCCGAGGTGTTCCACCCGGCGCGGACCGCGGAGAATCGAGCAGGCGTTGGAGTTGGCGACGTTGAAGTGGGTGGCCAGGTTCAACCGCAATCGACTGATAGAGCCGCTGAGCTGTATCCCGCCGGCAGAGTTCGAGGCGAACTACCATCGACAACGCGCTGGTCAGGCTGCGACCGCCTGACTTAAACCGAATGGCCTCCGCGGAAGTGAACTGACCCCCAGAAGTTGGACACAGTTCAAGAGGTCCCATGGGGAAGTACGAAACAAGGCTCAAGCTCAAGGTCGTCGAGAGCTTTCTGGCTGGGG
>NZ_CAXFDV010000300.1:0-8062 GCF_964001545.1 uncultured Aquincola sp. | reverse complement strand
TTTGCCACCGGCATGGCGGCCATCACCGCCACCTTCCTGACGCTGCTGCGCGCCGGCGACCATGTGGTGTCCAGCAAGTTCGTCTTCGGCAACACCAACAGCCTGTTCGGCACCCTGGCCGACCTGGGCATCGACACCACCAAGGTGGACACCGGCAGCGTGGCGAACGTGGAAGCGGCGCTGCGGCCCAACACCCGGCTGGTGTTCGTCGAGACCATCTCCAACCCCGGCACCCGCATCCCCGACCTGGCAGCCATCGGACAGCTGTGCCGTGAGCGCGGCCTCGTGTACGTGGTGGACAACACCGTCACCTCGCCCTACCTGTTCCAGCCCAAGAGCGTGGGCGCCAGCCTTGTGATCAATGCGCTCACCAAGTCCATCGCCGGCCATGGCGATGCGCTGGGCGGCACGGTCACCGACACCGGCCTCTTCGACTGGCAGGGCTACCCCAACATCTTCGCCCACTACCGCAGCGGCGACGCCAGGCAGTGGGGCCTGACGCAGATCCGCAAGAAAGGCCTGCGCGACATGGGCGGTGCGCTGTCGTCCGACCATGCGCACCGCATCCTGGTGGGCGCCGAGACGCTGGAGCTGCGCTGCGACCGCACCAGCGCCACCGCGCTGGCGCTGGCCCGCTGGCTGCAGGCGCACCCGGCCATCGCCCAGGTGCACTACCCGATGCTGGAGAACCATCCGCAGCATGCAGCGGCCAGGCGCCACTTCAAGTCGGGCTCGTGGCTGCTGAGCTTCGAGCTGGCCGACCCGCAGCGCCTGGTGCCGGTGATCGACAAGCTGAAGCTGCCCGTCAGCGCCACTGGCCTGGCCGACACCCGCAGCCTGATCATCCCGGTGGCGCCCACCATCTTCTGGGAAGCCGGCGCGGCCGTGCGCGCCGACATGGGCATCGCCGACGGCATGATCCGCCTGTCGGTGGGCCTGGAAGACGAGCGCGACCTGATCGCGGACTTCGAGCAGGCGCTGTCCTGAAGCCCTACGACCGTGGCAAGCGGCGCCGCGCCAGCAGCGCCACCGCGGCCAGGCCACCCAGCATCAGCGCATAGGTGGCGGGTTCCGGCACCGGCGGCGTGAAGCCGCCACCGTTGTTGGCGAAGTCCCAGTTGGTGTTCTGCGCATCGGCGGTGGCCGAGTTGAAGACATTGCCGTACAGCGAGGTCAGGGTGCCCAGGCCTTGCTGCATGGCGCCGGTGTCCAGCGTGCTGGCGAACGGGATCTCGATCGACGAGATCTGCCCGGTGTGCGAGAAGTCGGCCGTGCCGTTGTCGTAGACGCTGGTCCACTGATCGAGTGACAGCGAAAACGGCGTGCCGTACTGGAACAGCAGCTTTTTGTAGACGGTCTGGCTACCGGTCCAGGGCTGTGACCAGACGTTGTCGTTGGCGGTGACGTGGAACGAACTCTGGAAGTTCACGCCGCTCGAGTCGGTGAAGTCGGCGGAGGCATACAACGTGGTGTCGGCACGGCCCACAGGGCTGTGCGCGAAGCTGCCTTCCAGCGTGATGCCCACCAGCAGTGCGCCATAGCTGCCGGCCGGGCGCGTGGACGAAGTGATCAGGTACTGCTCGCTGACGTAAGCGTGGGCGTAGCCGTACAGGCGCGCATCGGGCGAGCCCGGCACCGCAGAGCCGTTGACGTCGGTGCTGCGCACCGTCATCTGGGTGTGCAGGCCGCCGGGCGTGGCCGATGCGCTGCCGCTGAAGGAAAAGCCGTACTGCCCGCCCCTGGTCACCAGGTCATACAGCGGATCGGCTCCTGCGGGCGAGGCGTTGGTCTGGATGTCGACCTGCGTCGTCACCGGCGCCAGTGTGCGGTTGTTGTAGTCCCAGTAGCTGGTCTGTCGCCCAAGGCTGAAATTGGCCCCGAAGTCGCCCAGCGCGGGGCTGGACGTGTTGATGTAGACGCTGCCGTACGCGTCGTTGTAGGCCCAGTAGTTGAGCAGCGGCGTCGAGACGACGGCAGATGCGGGGGCCTGCAGGGCCAGCAAGGCCAGGGCAGCGAGGGGGGAGAGGGCAGCGCGGCGGCTGAGCGAGGTCATCGGGGGCTCCTCCAGAGGTGTTGACCCGCCGCATTGCAGCCGTGTTGCGCATGGCCTGCATCCTCACGCTGTAGGACCTGCGCGCCGCTGCCCCGCAAGACCCCGGCCCCTCCGAGATCGCCCCACATCCCCGACAATCGCTCCATGCTGCGCCAACGTACCCTCCAGTCCATCACCCGCGCCGTGGGCGTGGGCGTGCACAGCGGCCGCAAGGTCGAGTTGACGTTGCGGCCGGCACCGGCCGATCACGGCATCGTGTTCCGCCGCATCGACCTGCCGCAGCCGGTGGACATTCCGGTGTCGGCCGAGTCGGTGAGCGACACCCGCATGGCCTCCACCATCTCGGCCGGCGGCGACCCCGGCGCGCCCAAGGTGCAGACGGTGGAGCACCTGATGTCGGCCTGCTGCGGCCTCGGGCTGGACAACCTCATCATCGACATCACCGCCGACGAAGTGCCCATCCTCGACGGCTCGGCGGCCAGCTTCGTGTTCCTGCTGCAAAGCGCTGGCATCGTGATGCAGGACGCGCCCAAGCGCTTCATCCGCGTGCTCAAGCCGGTGGAGCTGCGCGAAGGCGAGGGCGCCGCGCTCAAGTGGGCGCGGCTGGAGCCGCACCACGGCTACCGGCTCACCTTCGAGATCGAGTTCAACCACCCGGCGGTGGACGCCACCGGCCAGCGTGTGACTTTCGAGATGGGCAGCGGTCAGTACAAGCGCGAGATCGCGCGGGCCCGCACCATCGGCTTCGCGAAAGACGTGGACGTGATGCGCTCGCGCGGGCTGACCCTGGGCGGCAACATGGACAACGCGATCGTCTTCGGCGACCGCGAGCTGCTCAATGCCGACGGACTGCGCTACGACGACGAGATCGCCAAGCACAAGATCCTGGACGCCATCGGCGACCTGTACATGGCCGGCAAGCCGATGCTGGCCAGCTACACGTCGTTCAAGGGTGGCCATGCGCTCAACAACAAGCTGCTGCGCAAGCTGATGGCCGACCCCAGCGCCTGGGAGATCGTCACCTTCAACGACGAGGCGCAAGCCCCGGCCGGCTTTGCCGAGCTGGCGCCGGCCTGGTGAGCCCCGCGCCCTGATGGCTTTTTTCCGGGTGTTGATCGGGCTGCTGGCGCTGGCCAGCGTCGTGTGCTTCGTGCTCTATGCGGTCAACCGCGACCCGCGCTGGCGGCATCGCGGCTGGCTGATCATGAAGTGGACGCTGATCGCGGCGGTCGGCTTCTTCGCGGTGCTGATCGCCGAGCGCCTGTTCTTCCCGCCAGGGGTGCCGGCGCTGCCGGTCACCCCCTGAGGGCCATGACGGCGGGTCAGTCGTTGCTCGCCACGGTGCGGTAGACCAGCGCGCCGATCGCGGCGCCGATGATGGGCGCCACCCAGAACAGCCACAGCTGCTCCACGGCCCAGCCGCCGACGAACACCGCCACGCCGGTGGAGCGGGCCGGGTTGACCGAGGTGTTGGTCACCGGGATGCTGATCAGGTGGATCAGCGTCAGGCACAGGCCGATGGCGATGGGCGCAAAGCCCGCGGGTGCGCGGCTGTCGGTGGCGCCCATGATCACGAACAGGAAGAAGGCGGTCATCACCACTTCGCACACCAGCGCCGCCATCAGCGTGTACTGGCCGGGCGAATGCGCGCCATAGCCGTTGGACGCAAAGCCGCCCAGCTCGAAGCCCGGCTTGCCGCTGGCAATCAGGTACAGCACGCCGCCTGCGGCCACCGCGCCGGCCACCTGGGCCACGATGTAGGGCACCAGACGGCCGGTGTCGAAGCGCCCGCCCACCCACAGCCCGATGGACACGGCCGGGTTGAGGTGGCAGCCCGAGATGTGGCCGATGGCGTAAGCCATGGTCAGCACCGTCAGGCCGAAGGCCAGCGACACGCCGTGCAGGCCGATGCCCACTTCAGGAAACGCCGCGGCCAGCACGGCGCTGCCGCAGCCGCCCAGCACCAGCCAGAAGGTGCCGAAAAATTCGGCGATGGTGGCTTTCATGTGATCACTCCTCGTTGTCTTGAAATGCCTGCGCGGACCCCACCGCTGTTACAGGTCGGGGCGCACTTTGACAGTCCTGGCGCGATCTGTTCGAGCTGAATCCCTAGCATGTGAACTTCTGCCGACTGCCGCGCCGGCTTGCGTCACCCACGCGACAAGCTGCGGCCGGGTTCCTCATCTGGCGCAGCGCGGCCCCGGCGCGCACCATGGGCCGCATGCACAAGCTCACACGACGACAGTTCCACCGCTGCCTGCTGGGTAGCGCCGCCGTGGCCGCCGCGCCGGTGGCCTGGGCCCAGGCCTGGCCCGCCAAGCCCCTCCGCATCGTGGTGCCGTACCCGCCCGGCGGCTTCACCGACGTCACCGCCCGCCTGATCGCGCAGAAGCTGCAGGAGCGGCTGGGTCAGACGGTGGTGGTGGACAACAAGGCCGGTGCCAACGGCATCATCGGCACCGATGCGGTGGCCAAGTCACCGGCCGACGGCTACACCCTGGGCGTGGTGATCGCGGCCTATGCGGCCAACACCACGCTCTACCCCAAGCTGCCCTACGACCCGCGCAAGGACCTGGCGGCGGTGTCGCTGATCGGCCTGTCGCCGCTGGTGGCGGCGGTGAACAACGACGCGCCCTTCAAGACCGCGACCGAGCTCGTGGCTTACGCCAAGGCCCATCCGGGCAAGGTGAGCTTCGGCTCCAGCGGCAACGGCTCGGCCGCGCACCTGACCACCGAGTACCTGAAGGCGCTGACCGGCAGCTACATGGTGCACATCCCCTACCGCGGCGCGGCGGCGGCGCTCACCGACCTGATGGGTGGGCAGATCCAGCTCTTCCTCGACGCGGCCTCGGGCCTGATCAACCCTGGCAAGAGCGGCAAGGTGCGGCTGATCGGCGTGGCCAGCGACAAGCGGCTGCCGGCGCTGCCCGAGGTGCCCACCTTCATCGAGCAGGGTGTGGCCGGCTTCACCGGCAGCACCTGGGCCGGCCTGCTGGCGCCGGCCGGCACCCCGCGCGAGGTGGTGCGCCGCATCAGCGACGAGGTGGCGCGCATCGTGCGCCTGGACGACGTCAAGGCACGGCTGGAGCAGATGGGCACCGTGCCTGTGGGCGGCACGCCGGAGGAGTTCGAGCAGTTCATCGCCACCGAAACCGCCAAGTGGGGCAAGGTGATCCGCGATGCGAAGGTGACGGTGGAGTGATGCGCTAACGCCGCGGGCTGATGCGGTGGATCAGCCGCGGCAGCCAGTGCAGGATCAGCAGCGCCAGCAGGGTGCTGAGCACCGCCGAAGCCTCGCGCCCCAGGCCCACGCCCACGCCGATGGCGGCGGTGAGCCAGATGCCGGCGGCGGTGGTCAGGCCCTGCACGTCCTCTTCGTCGCGGCCCTTGATGATGGTGCCCGCGCACAAGAAGCCGATGCCGGCCACCACGCCCTGGATCACGCGGCTCATGTCGGTGTCCGACACGCCGGCCTGCTGCGGGATCAGCACGAACAGCGCCGCGCCCAGCGCCACCAGCATGTGGGTGCGCACGCCGGCGGCCTTGCCGGTGCGCTCACGCTCCCAGCCCAGCAGCCCGCCCAGCGCGGCCGCGATCACCAGCCGCACCACGATGCGGGTGGCCTGTTCGACGTCCGGGACGTCGGCGAATTCGTCCTGCAGCGCGCGCAGCACGGCCTGCCCGAATGCATCCATCGCAACACCTCCTGCGCCAAGGGGGCCGGGCCGCACCCGGTGCCCGGCAGGGTCAGTAGACGCGGCCGCGGCGGTAGCTGGCGTGGGTCTTGCGCGCCAGCGTGGTGGCCTGGGCCAGCGCGGCCAATGAATGGCCGGCATGGGCCTGGGCAATCGCCAGGCCAAGGGCGTCGGCGGCGTCCTTGCCCGGCACGCCGGGCAGGGCCAGCAGCCGCGACACCATGGCCTGCACCTGCTCCTTGCGGGCCGAGCCGGTGCCCACCACGGCCTTTTTCATCTGCAGCGCGGTGTGCTCGGCCACCGGCAGGCCGCGCGCCACCAGCGCCGCCAGCGCGGCGCCGCGCGCCTGGCCCAGCAGCAGCGTGCTCTGCGGGTTGACGTTGACGAAAACGATCTCCACCGAGGCCTGGTCGGGCGTGTAGCGGGCGATGACCTCGGTCACGCCGTCGAAGATGATCTTCAGCCGCGCCGGCAGGTTGCCGCGCTCCGCGCCGGTGGTCTTGATGGTGCCGCTGGCCACATAGCCCAGCCGCGGCCCGTCGACGTCGATCACGCCGAAGCCGGTGGTCTGCAGGCCGGGGTCGATGCCTAGGATGCGCATCATCCCGCCCGCCGGGCCGCCCCAAGGGCGGGTGCGCCCCCCTGGGGGGCCGCGAACGCAGTGAGCCGGGGGGCGGCAGATTCACCTGCCCGCCGGGCCGCCCCAAGGGCGGGTGCGCCCCCTTGGGGGGCCGCGAACGCAGTGAGCTTGGGGGTCGTCATCAAAGGTGGAAGTACCAACGGACGAAGTGGAAGAAGACCGGGGCGGCGAAACACAAGGGAGCAACCCGGTCCAGCAGGCCCACCGCGCCGGTGACGGCGCTGCGGTTGCCCCAATGGTGCACCCCGGCGTCGCGCTTGAGGGCCTTCATCACGAATTCACCGAAGGTGCCGCTGCCCGCCGCGATGAAGGCCATGGCCAGCGCCTGCCCCACCTTGAACGGCGTGGCCCAGAACAGTAGGGCACCGGCCAGCGCCGCCGCCAGTGCGCCCAGCGCCCAGGCCCGCATCGAGAAGCTGCGGCTGATCAGCCGCGCTACCGGGCGCCGCCGCAGCCAGCGGCTGGCCGCTTCCTGCGCCAGCTGGGCGATGACCACCACGAACACCAGGAAAAACAGCAGGAAGGCGCCGCGCCCCTGGTAGTTGGGAAAGTCCAGCAGCAGCAGCGCCGGCGCATGGCTGAGGCCGTAGACACACACCACGATGCCCCACTGGATCTTGGCGTTGCGCTCCAGAAAGCGCTCGGGGTCGCCGGCCAGCGCGCTCACCACCGGCAGCGCGAAGAACACGTACACCGGGATGAACACGGTGAAGAGGTCGAAGTGCCGGGTGCCCACGATCAGGTACTGCAACGGCAGCACCACGAAGAAGGCCAGGATCAGGCTGCGGTGGTCGCTGCGCCGCGTGTGCTGCAGCGTGATGAACTCGCGCAGCGCCAGGAACGACACGATGCCGAACAGCAGCGTCGCGCCCAGCGCGCCCCACACCCAGGCCAGCCAGAACAGCACTGCGCCGGTCCACAGCGCGCGCAGGTCGCGCTTCAGGTGCCGGCCGGTGGCGCCGTTGGAGGCTTCGGGGTGGCGCAGCGACCAGCCGACCACCGCCGCGGTGGCCAGCATCAGCAGGCCGAAGACGATGACGAAGAGCAGCGCGACCTGCTGGTCGACGCTCAGGTTGCGCAGCATGTTCATGCCGCTGCCCGCGGGCGCAGCGCGATCACCGCTTCGCGCGCGCGGGCCAGGAAGGCACCCTTGTCCTCGCCCAGCATCGGTGCCACCGGGGCGCCGAAGGTCACGGTGCACAGCACCGGCACCGGCACCACTTCGCCCTTGGGCATCACCCGCTGCACGTTGTCGATCCAGGTGGGAATCAGCTTGACCTCAGGAAAGCGCGTGGCCAGGTGGTACAGGCCGCTCTTGAAGGCGGCCGGCTCTTCCTTGGCGCCGCGCGTGCCTTCCGGAAAGATCACCAGTGAATCGCCCTGTTCCAGCGCGGCCACCAGCGGCTCCAGCGGGTCCTGGTCGTGGGTGCGCTGGCGGTCGACGTAGACGGCGTGGAACACCTCGCGGGTGATCCAGTGCTTGAGCTTGCTGGCCGTCCAGTAGTCACGCGCCGCGATCGGCCGCGTGCTGGCCCGCAGGTCCAGCGGCAGCGCGGCCCAGATCAGCACCCAGTCCAGGTGGCTCTGGTGGTTGGCGAAGTAGATGCGCTGCTCCGCCTTGGGCGGGCAGCCCTTCCAGTGCCCCTGCGCCCCCGTGACCAGCCGGGCCACGAA
>NZ_CAXFDV010000299.1:0-3836 GCF_964001545.1 uncultured Aquincola sp. | reverse complement strand
GGCTCGGGCATGCCCACCTCGGCCAGCAGCGCCTCGGCCCGCGCCAGCGCCGCGCGGCGGCCCAGCTTCAGGTGTCGGCGCAGCGGCTCGCACAGCTGGTCGCCCACGGTAAACACCGGGTTCAGCGAGCCCATCGGGTCCTGGAACACGCAGGCGATCTCGCGCCCGCGCAGCGCCAGCAGCTCGGGCCGCGTGGCCTGCAACAGGTCGCGGCCGTCGTACAGGATGCGGCCCTGCCGCTCGGCGTTGTCGGGCAGCAGGTTCAGGATGGACATCGCCGTCACGCTCTTGCCCGAGCCCGACTCGCCCACCAGCGCCACCGTGGTGTTCTCGGGCACGTCGAAGCTCACGCCGGTGCCGTCGCAGCCCACCGCCTGCGCCCGCTGCGCCACGCCACCGACCTGCCCCATGCGGAAGGCCACCTGCAGGTTCTGGATGCTCAGCAGGGTCATCGCTTACTCCAGCCCACGCAGCTTGGGGTCGAGCGCATCGCGCAGCGCATCGGCCATCAACGAGAACGCGGTGACGAACACCGCCATGAACACCGTGGCCGCCGCCAGCTGCCACCAGTGGCCCAGGATCAGCTCGCTCTGCGCCTCGGCCAGCATGGTGCCCCAGCTCACCTGATCGACCGGCACGCCCAGGCCCAGATAGCTCAGGATCACCTCGGCCTTGATGAAGCCCACCACCAGCAGCGACATGCGCACCAGGATCACATGGCTGACGTTGGGCAGGATGTGGCGGAACATGCGCGAGCCGGTGGAAGCGCCGATGGCCTCGGCCGCGCGCACGTACTCGCGGCTGCCGTGCTTGATGAACTCGGC
Organism: uncultured Aquincola sp.; assembly: GCF_964001545.1. NCBI lineage: Bacteria > Pseudomonadati > Pseudomonadota > Betaproteobacteria > Burkholderiales > Sphaerotilaceae > Aquincola > uncultured Aquincola sp. The sequence continues at coordinate 3,012 of NZ_CAXFDV010000299.1, read as the reverse complement.
CCGCACCTGGCGGTAGATGCCGGTCCAGCCGGTCAGGCCCAGGATCAGCACCACGGTGCCGATGCCGCGGCCGAACACCGCCGCAAAAGCAAAGATCAGCAGGATGTCGGGGATGGAGGTGAAGACGTTGTAGACCCACTCGATGAAGTCGCCCAGCCGGCGGCCGAAGAAGCCGGCCAGCGCGCCCAGCAGCGTGCCCACCAGCGCCGCCACCACCGCGGCCAGCACGCCCACGAAGACCGAGATCTCGGTGCCCTTGATGGCCTTGGCCAGCACGTCGCGGCCCAGCCGGTCGCCGCCCAGCGGCAGCGTCTCGGCCTTGTGGAACTCCTCGGTCTTGAACTGGCGGGCGCGCTCGTCCCATTCCTTGTAGCGCGGCGCCAGCGGGTCGATGGCCGAGAGATCGACGTTGGGGCCCTTGGGCACTTCCAGCGCCAGTTGCTGCTCGGCCGGCGCCGGGCCCAGCAATGTGGGCGGCGCATTGGGCACGCCCACCTCGCGCTGCCAGTCGGCGGCCACGAGGCCCAGCGCGGCCAGCGCGATGACCACCAGAAACACCAGCACCACGGCCGCGCCCGCCATGCCGATGCGGTCGCGCTGGAAGCGCCGCCAGGCGGCATGCCACACGCCTTCGGAGCGTTCGTCTTGAGCCGCTGCGGCCACCGGGTTCAGCACCGCGCTCATTTCAGCACCACCCGCGGATCGACCAGCTTGTAGAGCAAATCCACCACCAGGTTGATGACCATGGTGAGGGCGGCCAGGTACACCGTGACGGCCTGGATGACGGGGTAGTCGCTGCGGTTGACGGCCAGCAGCACCTCACGGCCCAGGCCGGGGATGGAGAAGAACACCTCGATCAAGAAGGAGCCGACGAAGATGCCCGGCAGCTGCAGCCCGATGTTGGTGAGGATGGGGATCATCGCGTTGCGCAGCACGTGCTTGAACAGCACCGTGCGCTCGGGCAGGCCCTTGGCGCGGGCCGTGCGCACATAGTCGTGGCCCAGCTCGTCGAGGAAGAAGCTGCGGTACAGCCGTGTCTGCGGCGACAGGCCCACCGCCACCGCCAGCAGCACCGGCAGCGGCGCATAGGTCAGCAGGTTGGTCAGCGTGCTGTCGCTCCAGCCCTGCACCGGAAACCAGCCCAGCTGGAAGCCGAACACGTACTGGCCGACGATCACGTACACCAGGAACGAGATGGACAGCGCCACCGTGGTGGCCACCATGATGACGCGGTCGGTCAATGAGCCGCGGCGGTAGGCCACCCACATCGCGATGGGCAGCGCCAGCAGCACGTCCAGCACCAGGATGGGCACCATCACCGTCAGCGTGGCGGGCAGGCGGGTGGCGAACAGGTGGCTCACCGATTCGTTCGTCGCCCAGCTCTTGCCCCAGTCGAAGGTGGCGATGCTCTTGAGGAAGATGCCCAGCTGCACCCACCAAGGCTCGTTCAGGCCCAGCTGGTCGCGGATGGCCTGCACCTGCTCGGGCGTAGCATTGAGGCCGCCGAGGATCTCGGCCGGGTCGCCGCCGAAGAACTTGAACAACAAAAACACCAGCAGCACGACGCCCGCCAGGGTGGGGACCATCTGCCACAGGCGGCGCACGAGGTAGGCCGTCATCGAATGCAACTCCATGCAAGCCGCAGGCCAGCGGCGCGATGGCGCGGAGTGTAGAGAAATGAAAAAAGGGCCCGGGCGATTGAATCGCCAGGGCCCGAAGGAGGTTGGAAAACCTCTTGTTCAACCGGGGAGAAAAGAATGCAAGCGGCGCGCCAGGCGCGCCGCTGTCACACGTCAAGCAAAGATCAGAACGAGTGGCGGATGCCGACGTCCACGCCTTGCGACTTGCGGCCCGTCATGCTGGTGGCACCGTTGTCGGCCACCACGTAGTTGGCGGTGCCGTCGTTCTTGATGTAGGCGTAGGTGGTGTACAGCGCGGTCCGCTTGGACAGGTTGTGCACGTAGCCGATCGCGAACTGGTCGGCATCACGGTCGGCGATCGCGCCGCCACGGCCGTCGATCTTCGAGTACGAAGCCTTGAACTCACCCACGCCGAACGGCACCGAGGCGCCAACGGTCATGTGGCGGTCCTTCTGGTCCTGGAACTTGGTTTCCTGGTAGTTGGCCAGCACCTTGACCACCTGGAAGTCGTAGGAGCCGCCGATCACGAAGCGCTTGAAGTCGTCGCTGTCGGTGATCTCGTTCTGGCCGTAGGCCACGCTCACGTCCACCGGGCCCGAAGCCCAGCCGATGCGGCCGCCCATGTACTTGCCGCCGGTCACGCCTTCACCGGCCGCCACGGCCAGCGTGCCGTACACGCCATTCAGGTTGCCAGGCAGGATGTACTGCACGGCGTTGTCGGCACGGCTGTTGGCCGCGACGGTGATGCCGCTGGGCACGCGGTAGGTGGTGTTGATGTCGGCAATGCCGGTGGCGCCGAACACGTCGTAGGCTTCGAAGGCCAGCTGCGTGGGCATCTTGTCGCGGCCCAGGCGCACTTCACCGAAGTCGCCCATCAGGCTGACGGTGGAGCGACGGCCCCAGAAGCGGCTGGTGTCGGCCGTGCCCGAGTCCGGGTTCACGGCGGCTTCCAGCCAGAAGCCGGCCTTCAGGCCACCGCCCAGGTCTTCCACGCCACGCACGCCCAGGCGGCTGGTGGAGTTGCCATTGCTGGCCAGGTCGGTGCGCTTGACGTCGCCGTTCTTGACGTAGCGGGCTGCCAGGTCGACGGTGCCGAACAGCTGCACGGTCGATTGAGCGGAAGCGGCACCGGCGAAAGCACCGAGGGCGGCAAGAGCGAACAGGGTCTTTTTCATTTGCAATCCTTCGTGAAGTTCCGGGGTGGAAACGTCAGGTGCAACGATAGGGACGATGCCTTGCCCGATTGAGCCACTGTGCAGGCAACGCACCATTTGCGGCATCGCAATAATCGCCGTGGTATAGGTGGTTGATCCAGTCAACCATTTAACAATCGCGATACAAGATCGTCATTCAGGCGTCACACGACGCCTGC
>NZ_CAXFDV010000298.1:0-5149 GCF_964001545.1 uncultured Aquincola sp. | reverse complement strand
GGCATGCAGCCAGGCGGGGTCGAAGCGTCCGTCCTGCAGCGGTATGCGCACCGGCAGCCGGGTGAGGAACTGAGCGGCCACCAGCACCAGCCGCGCTTCGTGGTGCAGGCCCATGGCGTTACGCGCCGCTGTCCGACACGCCGGCCGACTCGAAGCTGGCCATCTCGCGCAGCATGGCCACCGCCGCCTGCACCAGCGGCCAGGCCAGCGCGGCGCCCGAGCCTTCGCCCAGCCGCATGTCCAGCTGCAGCAGCGGCTGCACGCCCAGGGCCTGCAGCAGCGCGGCATGGCCCGCTTCACCACCCAGGTGGGCAAACACGCAGTAGTCGCGCACGGCCGGCTGCAGCCGGCAGGCCACCAGCGCCGCGGCGGCACAGATGAAGCCGTCGACCACGATCAGCCGGCGCTCGTGCGCGGCCTGCAGCATCGCGCCGGCCAGCATCGCGATCTCGAAGCCGCCCAGCGCGGCCAGCGCCTGCAGCGGCGGCTGCGCATCGGCATGCCGCTGCAGCACCTGCGCCAGCAACGCCCGTTTGCGCGCCAGGCCGGCGTCGTCCAGCCCGGTGCCGCGGCCCACCGCGGCCTCGATCGGCACGCCGGCCAGCCGCGCCAGCAACAGGGCCGCGCTGCTGCTGTTGCCAATGCCCATCTCGCCCAGCAGCACTGCGTTGCCGGGCAGGCCGCGCAGCACCTCGGCGCCGGCCGCCAGCGCCTGCGCGCATTGCGCCTCGGTCATCGCCGGCCCTTCGCTGGCATCGACGGTGCCGGGGGCCACCTTGCGCAGCAGCAGGCCAGGCCGGGGCGCGAAGTCGTGGGCCACGCCGGCATCCACCACCGTCACATCCAGCCCCGCCTGGCGCGAGAACACGTTCACCGCCGCGCCGCCGGCCAGCATGTTCTCCACCATCTGCCAGGTCACGTCCTGCGGATAAGCCGAGACGCCGCGGCGCGCCAGGCCATGGTCGCCTGCGAACACCAGCATCTGCGGCTGCAGCAGCACCGGCGCCTCGGTGCGCTGAACCAGGCCCAGCTGCAGCGCCAGCGACTCGATGCGGCCCAGCGCGCCCAGCGGCTTGGTCTTGCGGTCGATGCGCTGCTGCAGCCGGGCGGCCAGCTCGGCATCGGCGGTGGTGGTGATGGCAGGAACTTGAAAAGTGCTCATGCGGTGTCAGGAAGCGGAAGAAGCGATCAGCGGATCGAGCAGGGACCACAACACGCCGGGCTCGAAGGCAGCGTCCACCACGTCGGCCAGGCCGTCGAACACCGCATCGAGCGAACGCGGCGCGCGGCCGAACAAGGCCTGCAGCACGGCCGGCGATTCGAAGAGGCCGTGCAGGTACAGCGCCAGCACGTTGCCTTGCTGCCAGCCGAGCGTGGGCGCCTCCGGCAGCGCCGGTTGTGGCACCACGGCGCCGGCCTCGGCGGGCAGCAGCTGGCTGCGGCCGAGGTGGATCTCATAGGCCTCGATGGCCAGGTGCGACAGCGGCGCCCAGGCGCCCTGCAGCGCGCCGAAGCGGTGGGGCCGCCGCGTCAGTTGCTTGGCCGGCTCGAACTGCGTGGCCATCGGCAGCACCCCCAGGCCCGGCGTGCTGCCGGGCTGGCCGCCTTCCAGGCCCAGCGGGTCGTCGAGCCGCTGCCCCAGCATCTGCAGCCCGCCGCACACCGCCAGCAGCGGCCGGCCGCTGGCCGCATGGGCCTGCACCACCGCGTCCAGGCCCTGGTCGCGCAGCCATTGCGCATCGGCCCGGCTGTGCTTGCTGCCGGGCAGCACCAGCCAGTCGGCGGCGCGCAGCACGGCCGCGTCGCGACTGAAGTGCAAGGCCACGCCGGCCTGGCGCAGCGGCTCGAATTCATCCAGGTTGCTGGCATGCGGCGTGGCCAGCACCACCACCCGCGGGCCGCCGGCAGCCGCGTGGCTGGCGGGCACGGCGTCTTCCTCGGGCAGGCCGTGGTCGCGCTGCATCGGCACCACGGCCACGGTGGGCACGCCGGTCAGCCGGTGCAGCTGCGCCGGGGCCGGCGCCAGCAGGCCGGCATCGCCACGGAAGCGGTTGAGCACGAAGCCCCGCACCTGGCGCGCCACCTGCGCGTCCATCAGCGCGTGGGTGCCGTACAGGTGCGCGAAGGCGCCGCCGCGGTCGATGTCGGCCACCAGCAGGCAGGCGGCCTGCGCGGCCAGCGCGGTGCGGGTGTTGACGTAGTCGCTGCTGGCCAGGTTGATCTCGGCCGGCGAGCCGGCGCCTTCGATCACCAGCACGTCCACCTCGTCGCGCAGCGATTGCAGCGCGGCTTCGGCGGCCGGCCACAGGTGCTGGCTGCGTTCACGCCAGGGCATGGTGGTGAGCTCGGGCCGCACCTGGCCCAGCAGTACCACCTGGCTGCGGGTGTCGGCCTCGGGTTTGAGCAGCACCGGGTTCATGCGCACGTCGGGCTCGGCCCGTGCGGCCAGGGCCTGGAAGTACTGCGCGCTGCCGATCTCGCCCGCCGGGCGGCCCGCGGTGGCCGGCACCACGCGGGCATGGTTGCTCATGTTCTGCGCCTTGAAGGGCGCCACGCGCAGCCCCTGGCGCGCATACCAGCGGCACAGCGCGGTGGCCAGCCAGCTTTTGCCGGCACCACTGGTGCAGCCCAGCACCATCACGGCGGCTTCGGGCCGCTTCATGCGCGGGCCTCCGTGACGGGGCGTGGCGCCGGGCCGGGCGTGGCGCCAGCGGCCGGGGCATGCGTCATCCAGCCCAGGTCGGCCGGGCGCAGCGCCTGGCCGCCGGCGCCGCGCCACGCGCCCACGCCGCCCGCCAGCAGCCCAAGCACCAGGGCCGCTATCCACAAGCTGCGGCCGGCGCGCTGCAGCGCCCGCGTCACATCGGCGGGCGCCGGCTCGGGCGCGTGGCGGTGGAGGGCGTACACGCCGGGCTTGCGCAGGCGCACGCCCAGCGCCAGCGCCATCGCCGCCATCGGCCAGCCGCCGTTGGGCGAAGGCGTGAGCCGCGCTTCGCGCGCCAGCCGGGCCCAGCGGCAGCGCAGCGGCAGCAACAGCCGCGCGGTCAGGCGCGCCGGCAGCCAGGCCAGCACATCGTCGGCATGAGCGGCGAACTTGCCGGCCCATTCCCAGCGGCCCCGGTAGCCCCACATCGCGTCGGCGGTGTTGGCATAGCGGAACAGCACTGCACCGGGCAGGCCGGCGACCGCGAACCAGAACAGCGGCGCGATGACCGAATCGTTGAGGTTCTCGGCCAGGGTTTCGATCGCGGTTTCGCGCACCTCGCCCGCGCTGAGCTGCGTGGTGTCGCGGCTGGCCAGGCGGGCCACCTGCCGGCGGCCGGCGTCCACGCCCTGCCCCAGCGCCGTTTCCACCGCGGCCACTTCGTCACGCAGCATGCGCCAGCTGAGCATGGGCTTGAGCAGCACGCCCAGCACGCCGGCCACGGCCAGCGCGGCCCAGGCGCCATGACCCTGCCACCAGCGGCGCAGCAGCGATTCGGCCAGCGCGGCCAGTGCCACCACCGCAGCGGCGCCCGCGCACCAGGCCAGCAATCCGCCCACGAACGCCCGCCGCGGCGGCAGGTCAGGCAGCCGGCGGCCCGCCCAGCCCAGGTAGTGGCCCATCCACACCACCGGATGCCAGCGCAGCGGCGGCTCGCCGAACAGGCGGTCGATCGCCAGCGCCACCAGCAGCGCCACGGCGGGCACCGCGGCGGCCAGCGTCGGGGTCGTGAGGGCGGGTGCAGCGTGCCAGTGCGTCATGGCCGCGCCCTCATGCATCGCCCAGGGCCGGCACCGCCACCCAGCGGACGGCTTCGGCGGTGCCGATGCGCTCGATGGTGAAGGCATGGTCGAACACCTCGGCCAGCACCTGGCGCACCGCCGGGTCGGCCGCCGGGCCTTCGGCGCGCAGGCGGCCGGCCTGCATCACCAGCAGACGGTCGGCGGCCAGCGCCAGCGTGATCTCATGCAGCACCGCAGCCACCGCCGCGCCGGCACGGGCGCGGGCCACCAGGCTGCGCACCAGCGCACGCTGGTGAGGCGCGTCGAGGTGGCTGGTGGGTTCGTCCAGCAGCATCACCGGCGCCTGCACCGCCAGCGCACGTGCCAGCAGCACCCGCTGCCGCTCGCCGCCCGACAGGTCTTGCAGCCGGCGGTGGGCCAGCGCATCGCATTCGGTCTCGGCCATCGCGGCCTGCACCGCCGCTTCGTCGGCCGCGGTGGCGCCGCCGAACAGGCCCTGGTGCGGCAGCCGGCCCAGGCGCACCACGTCGGCCACGGCAATGTCGCCTTCGGCTTCGCCCTGTTGCGACAGCCAGGCCAGCCGGCGCGCCCGCTCGCGCGCCGGCCAGTCGGCCAGCGGGCGGCCCTGCAGCCGCACCTCGCCGCCGGCCACCGGCAGCAGGCCGGCCAGCGCCGACAAGAGGCTGCTCTTGCCGGCGCCGTTGGGGCCGACGATGGCCACCCATTCGCCCGGGCGCAGCTGCAGCGACAGGTCCTGCACCACGTCGCGGCCGCCGCGCTGCACCCGCAGCTCGCGGGCCTGCAGCGGCGCGGCGACATCGGCGTGCAGGTGGAGCTTCATCGTGCCGCGCGCCGCCGCAGCAGCAGCATCAGGTACACGCCGCCCACCACTGCGGTGAGCACGCCCACCGGCAGTTCTTGCGGCGCCATCAGCGTGCGGGCGGCCACGTCGGCGGCCAGCAGCAACAGGCCGCCGGCCAGTGCCGACAAGGCCAGCAACGCGCCATGGGTGACCACCACCAGCCGGCGCACCAGGTGCGGCGACACCAGCCCGACGAAGGCCACCAGCCCGGCCTGCGCCACCGCGGTGCCGGTGGCCAGCGCCATCAGCACCACCAGCAGCAGGCGCACCCGCGGCAGGTCCAGGCCCAGGCTGCGGGCACTGGCTTCGCCCAGCACCAGTGCATCCAGCGCACGGGCAAAGCGCGTGGCCAGCGGCAGCGCCAGCACCAGCGCCGCCGCCAGCATCGCCACGCTGGGCCAGCCCAGAAAGCTGGTGGTGCCCAGCAGGAACACCTGCTTGCCGCGCAAGGCCTCGGGCGACACCAGCAGCATCAGATCGGCCACCGCGCCCAGCAGCACGCCCACCACCACGCCCGACAGCAGCAACTGCAGCGGCTGGCCGGCGCCCCGCGCCAGCATC
>NZ_CAXFDV010000297.1:0-5817 GCF_964001545.1 uncultured Aquincola sp. | reverse complement strand
GCCGCTACAGCAACCCGGCGCTGGACACGCTGATCGACAAGCTGAAGACCGAGGCCGACCCGCAGCGCCGCACGGACACCCTGCGGCAGGCGCTGAAGCTGGCGCAGGACGACGTGGCCCTGATCCCGCTGCACCACCAGGTCACGCCCTGGGCAGTGCGCGAGAACATCAGCACCCCGCACTGGGCCAACAACCAGCTGGAGCTGCGCTACACGCGCATCGATTGATCGATCAGGCGGTTCGAGACCGCGCCACGATGGCCTTGAACAAGGGCCTGTTCGATTTGCAGGGCGTTCACTCGGAGGGCGGCATTCCAGCACCGGGCCAGAAGCGCGCAAAGTCGAAAGACAGTTGTCGGTGGTGGCGGATGGACAGCAAATAAACCGTCGCAGTGGCGTCCATGGCCGTGTAGAGCATCAGGTAGTCGCCATGCAGGTACTCGCGCAAGGCGCTGGCAGCGCCGGCCGGCAGCGCTGCGAGCTGGGCCAGAGCTTCGGCCGATTGCGGCGGGTTGTCCAGGCAGCGCCGGCCGATGCGGGGGAAACGGGCCAGGTTGGGGAAGACCGTGGCGCGCAGTTCGGCCAGCAGGTCGTCGAAGGCAAAGGCCGCGTCGGCTTCCGTCAGGAACGCCTCGATGGCGTTCAGCCGCTCCAGGAAGCTCGCGGTCAGCTCGACCCGGTACCTATCCTCAGCCACGCTTCTTGGCGGTCTTGCCTGCGGTCTTTGCCACTGCGGCGCGGCGCTGCTGAAGCTGGGCGATGGCGGCATCGGCCTCCACGGTGCGGCCAGCCTCGATGTCGGCCAGGCCGCGCCTGGCGTCATCGATCAGCAGCAGGTGGATGCGCTCGCGCTCCAGGCGGTGGTAGTAGTCCAGCCGGTCCGCGTCGATCAGGGCGACGTAGCTCTCGCCGTTCTTGGTGATGATCTTCTCGGCGCCGGCCTTGGCCTGGTCGGCCAGCTCGGACAGGTTGGCGCGCGCCTGGGTGAATGGCACCACATCGCTGGCTGAAAAACCCATGGCCGGCTCCTTGGCGGGGTAGATGACAGGATTCTGTGCAGTCTACTCCGGCGCCAGACGGGCTTTTGCGGGCCCAGCCAGCGCATCGGTCGATCAGGCAGGCCGCCACACCGGCGACTCGGCGATCTGCAGCTTGCGCGGCAGGATCTGCGCCTGCACGAAGGCATCGGCGATGCGCTGCTGCTCGGCCAGCGCCTCGCCATCCACCGGCTGCACGCGGTAGCTGCGGCGCAGGTTGGCGGCCTCCACGGTGGCCGCGTCCAGGCCGATCACCGGCGCATGCCATTCGGCGGCCGGCCCCGGGTTCTGCTTGATCCACTCGCCGGCCCGCTGCAGCTCGGCATACACCGTGGCCAGCACATCGCTGCGGCGCTGTGTGTAAGCCGTGGCAGCGAGGTAGAAGCGCCGGTAGGCCGACAGCCGCGTGCCATCGACCAGGATGCGGGCGCCGGCCTGGCGCTGCACCGCCGCCAGGAACGGGTCCCAGATCACCCAGGCTGCCACGTTGCCGCCTTCGAACGCTGCGCGGCCATCGGCCGGGCTCAGATAGGCCGGCTCGATATCGCGCACGCTCAGGCCCTGCGCGGCCAGCGCTTCCAGCAGCAGGAAGTGCGCCCCCGCGCCTTTGGCGAAAGCCACCTTCTGGCCCTTGAGCTGGGCCACGCTGGTGACGGGCGAGTTGTTGCGCACCACGATGGCCTGCGCCTGCGGCGATGGGGTTTCGATGGCCACGTAAGTGAGCTTGGCACCGGCCGCCAGCGCAAAGGGCGGCACGGCATCGGCCACATCGGCGCTGAGGTCGATGGCGCCGATGTTGAGTGCCTCCAGCAGCGGCAGGCCCGAGGTGAACTCGTGCCACGACACCGCCACGTTCAGCGGCGCCAGCGCCTTTTCCAGCGTGCCGCGCGACTTCAAAAAGATCATCAGCGTCGACGACTTCTGGAAGCCGATGCGCAGCTTGTCGGCAGGCCCGGCGGCCCGTGCGGCGAGCGGCAGCGCGGCCGCCAGGCCCAGGCTCAAGCCCAGCAGCTGGCGGCGCGTGGCGGCGGGATCGAGTCGCCGGCTCATTGAGCGGCTGGGCTGCGCACCCGGCTGCGCTGGCCGTCCACCGAGACCGGCACGTCGCCGGCCACCGTCACGCGGCGCACCACGCGGTGCTGGTCGCCGTAGTCGTTGGTGGCGTAGTGCTGGGTGGCGCGGTTGTCCCACAGGGCCACGTCGCCCACCTGCCAGCGCCAGCGCACGGTGTTCTCCAGCCGCGTGATGTGGTTCTGGAACAGCTGGAACAGCAGGTCGCTGTCCTGCGTGTTGTAGCCGATGAAGCGCTGGATGAAGTGGCCGGAGACCAGCGTGCGTTCACCGGTGATCGGGTGCACACGCACCAGCGGATGCTCGGCCTCGATCAGCCGGCGAGTGAACACCTCCTGGTACTTGCGGGCGCCATGGGCATCGGGCTCGATGCGGGTGGCGGCATAGTCGTAATGGTTGCTGTGCACCGCCCACAGCTGGTCGGCCAGGGTCTTGAGCGAGGCCGGCAGCTCGTCATAAGCCAGCGCGGTATTGGCCCACACGGTATCGCCGCCATACGGCGGGATGACCACCGCCCGCAGGATGCTGACCTGCGGATAGTCCACCTCGAAGGTCACGTCGGTGTGCCACGAGTTGGCACGGCCGCCATGGCGCGAGTCCAGCTCCAGCAGCCGCGTGCCGTCCTTGGAGGGCACGGTGGGATGCTCCACCAGCTCGCCCCACAGGCGGGCGAAGGCTTCCTGGCCGGCATCGTCCAGGTGTTGCTGGCCGCGCACGAACAGCACCTTGTGGCGAAACAGCGCCTGCTGCAGCGCCTGGAAGGTTTCGGGCGCCAGCTGGCCCGACAGCCGCAGGCCGCGCACCTCGGCGCCGATGCGGCCGGCCACCGGCACGATGTCCAGGCTCACTTGATCGATCACTGCACTCATGGGTTCTCCTCAGGTCAGGCCGCTTGTGCGGCCGGGTTGGCATAACGGCTGACCGGCCGTTCCAGGCCCAGGTTCTCGCGCAGGGTGCGACCTTCGTAGGCAGTGCGGAACAGGCCGCGCCGCTGCAGCTCGGGCACCACCAGGTCCACGAACTCGTTCAGCGACTGCGGCAGCACCGGCGGCATCACGTTGAAGCCGTCGGCCGCGCCATGCTCGAACCAGTCCTGCATCTGGTCGGCGATCTGCGCGGGCGTGCCCACCACCACCCAGTGGCCGCGGGCGCCGGCCAGGTATTCGTAGAGCTGGCGCACGGTGAAGCGCTCGCGCCGCGCCAGCTGGATGACCACGTGCGCCCGGCTGTTCACGCCCTTGGGCGGCTCGGGGTAGTAAGGCGGCGGCGCGTCCAAGTCCCAGCGGCTCAGGTCGTCGTGGGGCCAGAAGGGCTGCAGCACGTTCAAGCCCACCGAAGGATGGATCAGCGCCTGCAGCTCGGCCCATTTGGCCTGCGCTTCTTCTTCGGTGCGGCCGATCACCGGCGAGATGCCGGGCAGCACCAGCAGCTGCTCGGGCCGGCGGCCGTACTTGGCCATGCGGCCCTTGACGTCGGCGTAGAAAGCCTGCGCCTCTTCGCGGCTGGTCCAGGCGGTGAAGATGGCTTCGGCGGTGGCCGCGGCCAGCTCCTTGCCGTCTTCCGACGAGCCGGCCTGCACGATCACCGGATGGCCCTGCGGCGGTCGCTCGATGTTGAGCGGCCCTTCCACCTTGAAGTGCGGCCCCACGTGGTTCAGTGCATGCAGCTTGCGCGGATCGAAGTACACGCCGCTGGCCTTGTCGCGCAGGAAGGCGTCGTCCTCGAAGCTGTCCCACAGGCCCTTGACCACCTCCACGAACTCATGCGCCCGCGCATAACGCGCGGCGGGGTCGGCGTGGGCCGCCAGGCCGAAGTTGCCGTGCACGTTGTCGGCGCTGGTGGTCACCACGTTCCAGGCCGCCCGGCCCTTGCTGATGTGGTCGAGCGAAGCGAACTTGCGCGCCAGCAGGTAGGGGTCTTCATAGGTGGTGCTGGCCGTGGCCACGAAGCCGATGTGCTGGGTCACCTGCGACAGCGCGGCCCACAGCGTCACCGGCTCGAAGTACGACACACGGCCCTGGCGACTGAGCGAGTCCTCGTCGCCGCGGTGGCGCTGGCCGGGGCTGTCGGCCACGAACACCTGGTCGAACAGGCCACGCTCGGCGGTTTGCGCCAGCTGCACGTAGTGGTCGATGTTGATGCCGGCATCGGCCTGCGAGCCCGGGTGGCGCCAGGCCGCGATGTGGTGGCCGGTGGCCATGATGAAGGCGCCGAGGCGCAGCTTGCGGTCGGTCATCGTTCCCTCCTTGCTTGTCCAGACAGGTGCGGTGTCAGTGCGTCGCGCCAAAGGCGGCCAGCACGGCCTCCTTGGCCTCGAGGAAGCCGGCGCTCAAGCGGTCGCGCGGGTAGCTCAGCGGCACCGGCACGGTGGCGCGGATGCGGCCGGGGCGCGGCTCCATCACCACCACCTGCTGGCCCAGGTACACCGCCTCTTCCACGTCGTGGGTGACCAGGATCATGGTGATGCCCTCGGCCAGCCAGATGCGGTGCAGCTCCTGCTGCAGGTGTGCGCGGGTGATGGCGTCGAGCGCGCCGAAGGGCTCGTCGAGCAGCAGCACCTCGGGCCGGCTGACCAGCGCCCGCGCAATGGCCACCCGCTGCGACATGCCGCCGCTGAGCTGGTGCGGGTACGCCTTCTCGAAACCCGTCAGCCCCACCAGCGCGATGTGCTCGCGCACCGAGCGTTGCTTGTCGGCCTCGGGCTGCTCGGCGTTCAGCAGGCCCAGCGCGATGCTCTGTTCCACGTTGAGCCACGGGAACAGCCGGTGCTCCTGGAACACGATGCCGCGGTCGAGGCTGGTGCCCACGATGCGCTGGCCGTCCAGCAGCACCTCGCCCTGGTAGTCGGCTTCCAGGCCGACGATCAGCCGCAGCAGCGTGCTCTTGCCGCAGCCGCTGCTGCCGACGATGCTGACGAACTCACCCGGGTTGACGGTGAGCGTGATGTTCTGGAGCACCGGCAGGGCCTGGCCCTTGACCTCGAACTGCTTGCTCAGGTTGCCGATGTGCAGCGTGCCTGCGTGGGCCATGGGGCCTCCTTGGGTTGAGTCAGAACTGCGCGACCGAGCGGCCACGCCACGCCAGCGCACGTGCTTCGATGCGGCTGGCGATCCAGTTGAGGGCGAAGCCCACCAGGCCGACGACGATGACGCCGAACAGGACCAGGTCCATCCAGAAGTGCTCGCGGCCGTCGATCATGGTGTTGCCGATGCCCTGGCCCGAGACCAGCAGGTACTCGGCGCCCAGCGTGGCCAGCCAGGCATAGATCAGCGCCAGATGCACGCCCGCGAAGATGGACGGCGAGGCCGAAGGCAGGATCAGGTAGCGCCAGGTCTGCCAGCGCGACAAGCGCAGCACGCGGGCCACCTCCAGCAGGTCGGCCGGCACGCTGCGGATGCCTTCGTAGGTGTTGAGCACCACCGGAAAGAAGGCCGCCAGCGACAGGAAGGCCACCTTGGCCGCATCGCCCAGGCCGAACCACACCGACAGCAGCGGAATCCACGCAAACAGCGAGATCTGCTTGAGCGTGTGGAAGCTGGGGCCCAGCAGCCGGTCGGCCAGACGCGAAGCGCCCAGCAGCGCGCCGAACAACAGGCCGGCCGAGCTGCCGATGGCAAAGCCGATGAGGTCGCGCCGCAGGCTGGCACCCAGGGCCGCGGCCAGCTTGCCGCTGGTGACCTGCTCCACCGCGGTGGCCCACACCTTTTCGG
>NZ_CAXFDV010000296.1:0-5494 GCF_964001545.1 uncultured Aquincola sp. | reverse complement strand
GGGCGTGCATCTGCGCCCGGTCGGACGCCAGCTGCGCATAGTGCGCATGGAACTGCTTGTGCCAGTGCAGGGCCTCGGCATGGGCGCCCAGCGCCTCGTGCACGTCGCACAGCAGGCGGCAGCAGCTTTGCAGGTAGGCCGCATCGCCCGTTGGCGCCAGCAGCGCATGAGCGGCTTGCAGGCGCTGCAGCGCAGCCGCGGGCTGCCCGTCCTGCAGGTCCATCTCGGCCAGGTTCAGCAGCGCGATGGCGGCGGCCACGCCGCCGTCCTCGCCCGCTTCGTCATGCACCGCCTGCAGCGTCAGGCGGGCGGCGGTGAGGTCGCCCAGGCCCAGCTGCGCCACGGCCTGGTTGTGACGGGCACTGCGCATGGCATGCACGTCGCCCGCTGCGGTGGCCAGGCGCAGGTACTCGCCCGCATGATGCAGGGCCCGCTGGCGCCTGGCCTGGGCTTGCGCCGGGTCGGTGGCCTGGCGGCCCAGCTCGCCCTCCACGCTGGCCAGGCTGCCATGGGCCACGGCCTGCAGATCCACATCCGCGGCCGCAGCGGCCAGCGCCTGCATGTGCTGGAAGCTGGCCAGGGCCTCCGGCCAGCGCGCCATGGCCCATTGCACGGCGCCCAGGGCTTCGGCCGCGGCGGCTTGGGCACCGGCATCGCCGCTGGCCTCGGCCAGCTGGCGCGCCTCGTGGGCTTCGTCGGTGGCTTTTTCGATCCGTCCCAGCGCGTTGAGCGCATGGGCCCGCTGCACGCGGGCGCGGCATTCACGCGCAGGATCGGCCGCTTGTTGCGCCACTTCCACCGCCTGGCCACTGTCGGCCAGTGCCTCGTCGAGCCGGCCCTGCCGACGCGCGATGCGGGCCAGCAGGGTGTGCGCATCGGCGCGTTGCGCCGCGTCGCCCTGGTCAACCAGCGCCTGGGCGGCGGCACGTGCGGCCTGCAGCCGGTCTGCGCGGAACAGCGGCATCGGATCGGCAAGGCAAGCCCGGGAAACGGCTGTGGGGCGGGGCATGGCAGAACGGGAAGGGCAGCGCCCGATTCTGGCAGCAGCCAGGCGCCGGCTCCCGCCTCAGGGCGCCTGCTGGCTGCGCGCCGGCTGTGGCATGGCGCCGGGCCCGGGGCCCACGCCCGCGCTGCGCTGGCGCAGGCCTTCGATCACGCCGGCGGCGGCGGCCTGCGGGCTCAGGTCGCCTTCGGCCTCGTCGCGGTGCTCGTCGGCAATCGCCTGGATCGTGTCCTCGATCTCGAAAAAGGCATCGAGCACCGCGGGGTCGAAGGTGGTGCCGCGCAGCTCGCGCATCATCTGCGTGGCCTTGGCGTGGCTGAAGGGTTCCTTGTAGCAGCGGCGGCTGATCAGCGCGTCGTAGATGTCGGCCACCGCCATGATGCGCCCGGCCAGCGGAATGTCCTGGCCGGCCAGGCCCAGCGGGTAGCCGCTGCCATCCCACTTCTCGTGGTGGGTGGCGGCGATGTCGCCGGCGATGGTCAGGAAGTTGTCGCCGTCGATGCGCTGAGCGGTGCTGAAGATGATCTTGCGGCCGAACTCGGCATGCTGCTTCATCAGCACCATCTCGTCGTCGGTCAGCCGCCCCGGCTTGAGCAGGATGTGGTCGGGCACGCCCACCTTGCCGATGTCGTGCAGCGGCGCCGACATGAACAGCAGCTCGATGTAGTCGTCGGTCAGCAGCGCCAGGTGCTGGCCGGTGGCGCGCAGCCGCAGCGCCACCGCGCGCACGTAGTGCTGCGTGCGCTTGATGTGGGCGCCGGTCTCGGGGTCGCGGGTTTCGGCCACCGACGCCATCGATTCGATGGTGACCTGGCGGGCGTTTTCCAGCTGGCGCCGCCAGGCTGCCGCGCGCCTGCGCTCCAGCGCGAAGCGGGTGATGAAAAGCCCCGTGGCCAGCAGCAGCCCCACCGCCACCGGCGCCGCCGCCGGCACCAGCAAGCCGGTGCGCAGGTACAAGGCTGCAGCACCCGCCTGCACCGCCGCCGGCAGCAGCAGGCTGCCGGCCACCAGCAGCGCGATGCCCTGCACACCGATGTACAGCGCGGCCATGGCCAGGCCCACCGCCAGGCTGGCGGCCAGCGCCAGCGCCGGGCCCCAGGCAGGCTCCACCGCGAAGCGGCCCTGCAGCAGGTTCTCGGCCATCAAGGCATGCAGCTTCAGGCCGGGAAAGTCGGGTGCCAGCGCGGTGCGGTGCAGGTCCTTGAGGCCCACGGCCGAGGTGCCGATGAACACCACCTGGCCACGGAAGCGCCCTGCGGGCACCTGGCCGGCCAGCAGGTCCACCGCCGGCACGGCCGGGTAGCTGGCCGGGCCGCCGGCAAAGCGCAGCCGATGCTGGCCGCGAGCGTCGATGGGCACGGCCTGCGCGCCCACCTGCAACACCAGGCCATCGGCGGTGCTGCGCACATCCAGGCTCTGCAGGCCCTGCGCACGCATCACCGCCGCCAGTGCCAGGCTGGGGTGGATCGCGCCCTGGTGGCGGATGAGCAAAGGCAGCCGGCGCAGCACGCCGTCGTCGTCGGGCCGCTGGTTGACGAAGCCGGTGAGCCGCGTGCGTGCGGCGATCGGCGCGGTGTTGTCCAGCACGCCGGTGGCCTCGTCCAGCGCCAGCAGGTCGGTGCGGCCGGTGACGGGCGGTGGCAACGCCCGGCCGCCCTCGACCCGGCTGCTGTGGTCGAAGTAGAAGTAGCGCGCGCCCACCACGCCGGCCTGCGCGATGCGGTGGCCCAGGAAGCCGTCGTTGTCCATCAGCCCTTCGGGCACGCCGGCGATCTGCAGATCGAGGCCGAAGTCGCGCTGGAAGGTGGCTTGCAAGGTGTGCAGCGAGCTGCGGTCGGGCTCGGGAAACAGGATGTCCAGCACGATGGCCGCCGGCTGGTCGGCGCGGATGCGATCGATCAGCTGGGCCACCCGGTAGCGCGGCCACGGCCACTGGCCCACGGCCGCCAGGCTGACGTCGTCGATGTCCACCACCACGCTGCGCGAGGCCGGGGCGGCCTGGGCATCCAGCCGCGTCAACGGGTCCTGCAGCGCATGCTGCAGCGGCGCCAGCCACTGCGGCTGCGACAGGCCCAGCGTGCCCACCGCCAGCGCCAGCAGCAGGCCGGCCACCAGCATGGCGGCGGCCTGGCGCGGCGTGACCTTGTGGCCCAGCGTGCCGCCTGCGCGGTGGCTGGCGGGCATCAAAGCACCATCACTTCGGCGCGCCGGTTGCGCGGCTCGGCCACGCCCGGCGGCGTGGGCACCAGCGGCTCGGCATCGCCGAAGGACTGCACCGCGATGCGGTCCAGCGTGGGGTCGCTCCTGCGCAGCCAGTCGGCCACGGCCTGCGCCCGCTCGGCCGACAGGCGCAGGTTGCGCTCGCGGCTGCCGATGCTGTCGGCATGGCCGAAGACAGTGATTTCGGTGGGCTTGCGTTCGCGCACCGCGGCCAGCAGCGCGGGCAGCTGTGCCTTGGAGGCTTCGGTCAGCACCGAGCGGTCGAGCACGAAGTGCAGCGTGAAGCTGACGGGCTTGGGCGGCTGCGCCTTCAGCAACCGGGCATGCGCCGCGTCCACCGCGGCCTGGCCCAGCGGCACGGCGGCGGTAGGCGGCGCGGTGGCCGTGGCGGCCGGGCCGGTGGCCGTGGTGGCGGCAAAGGCCTCGCTCACCCGCTGCGTGCCGGCCGCATTGCTCACCAGCACCGCGCCCACCTGGCCGTCTTCATCGGGCAGCAGGGTGACGGTGGTGCGCGGCTGGGGTGGTGGGGGCGGCGTGGCGCAAGCGGCCAGCAGGCAGGCGGCCACGGCCGCCGCCACGGCCCGGCGAATGCGGGCGGCCGTCATTCGGCCTCGACGATGAAGCGCGTGCCGCGCACGCCGACGGTGGCCGTGGGCGTGCCCACCTTCACCGACTCGGGCGACAGCTTGCCGATCTTGCCCGACGCATACACCGCCTTGCCGCGCGACAGGTACAGGTCGAACTGGTACCTGGCGTCCTTGGGCTCGAACACGTAGTCGCGCAGCTCGATCTCGCTGGCGGGACCCAGGGTCACGGCGGTGCCGTCCTTGAACATGATGCCGGCGGTGGCATCGGCGGCCGAGACCAGCCGGTCGGCCACGTACAGCGGCATGCCAGCGGTGGCCGTGACAGGCCCGCTGTTGCGCACGACGGTGACGCTGCCGCTCACGCTCTTGAACAAGGCGACATGTTCGCCGGTGGGCGCGGCGGCCAAAGGGCCGGCCATGGCGGCCGCAAGGGCCCATGCGGCCATGGTGGCCAAGGTCGATCGAGACATCCGAGCCTTACTGCTTTGCCCTGGTAGCTCCTCATCGACCCCTGCCCGGGTCGCTTGACCCTGGCTGTGTAACCAATGCGCTCGGCAAGGGGAGGTAGCTCGCCCTGCGGGGACGAAGAACCGACCTGCGAAGGGCCGCCAGCATCGCTTTTCCGTGTGCCTTGCAGGCCACCGCAATCGACTGTGGCCACTGGCTGGTGGAATCAGGCCACGGTGCCCGCTGACGTGGCCGCCGCAGCCGCCAGGATCTCGGCCGATCCGCAGGTCACGGCGCTGCTGGACGACCAGAGCACGCCCACCGCGGCCAAGTCGCGCTGGAACCAGTTCCTGGAGCTGGTGCGCATGCCTTCGCCCTCGCGCGAGGAATACCGCTCGGCCGCCGAGATCCACCGGCGCATGGTCAACGACTGGGGCTTTGCGCCCAACGAGGTGATGACGCGGCCGCCGGCCGGAAACCCCGGCGCAGCTGGCCGCCCTCCCGACCGAGCTGTCCTTCGATGCGGCCAACCGCATCATCGAGAACGGCGAGTACAACGTGGCCAGCCAGTGGTTCACCACGGCCACCGCCGCGCAGGCTCGAACCCGCTGAACTTGGTGGCCAACTTCGGCCTGGAAGGCGGCGGCATCGTCAACTTCCTGGGCAGCGACATCCTGATGCAGCAGAACCTGCCCGCCAGCAGCTACCTGATCATGAACCTGACGGGGGGCAACTCGGTCAACAGCATCGCGTCGGACGGGCTGATCGAGGTGCGGCTGACCGCGGCCAATGCGCCGGCCTACCAGTCGCTGGTGGCGGCAGTGACCGAGCTGGCCCATGCCGGCGCCACCGCGGAGAACAACTTCCGCGGGGTCAAGGTGGGCGACCTCACGTCGGGCGCGCCGGCGTGGGTACGTGCCTCGGTCAAGTGAGCGACTAGAAGCGGACGAAGTCCGTTTCGCTCAGGTCCGCCTCTGCCAGCCGGCGGGCGGGCCTGGGCGCCACCGTGGCCAGCTTGGGCCGCGCAGGCCGGCTGCGGGAGGCCACCGACACCACGGCGGCCGGCGCTGCACGGCGGCCCGGCGCTTCGGCAGACGGGGCGGCAGCGGCGCCCGCGGCTCGCGGCAGCACGAAGAACGACATCGCCTGCTGCAGCTCGGTGGCCTGGGCGCTCATCTCCTCGGCCGTGGTGGCCAGCTCTTCGGAGCTGGAAGCGTTTTGCTGCGTGGTCTGGCTC
>NZ_CAXFDV010000295.1:0-11978 GCF_964001545.1 uncultured Aquincola sp. | reverse complement strand
GGTGCGCGCTTGGGCCCCAGCGCGTCGGTGTACATCTTCACCTGACCGAGCACGCCGGGCACCGTGGCGGTGCTGGCCGGGATGCCGTTCTGGTACTCGGTGCCCGCGCCGCCGAAGGCAAAGCTCACTGCGCCCTTCCTGGGCAGGCCCACCGGCGGTGCCAGGAAGGGCTTGATCTCGGCCTGGCGTGAGCGCGACACGCTGCTCCACAGCCGTTCCACCGCCACCGGGCCGTTGGAGAAGCGGCCCGCGTCATAGGTGCGGTTCGGCGAAGCCGAGGGCGGCAGGGGCGGCGCCATGCCTTGCGTGGCGGCCAGCAGGTTGCCGTTGTCCGACAGGCTGTCGCCGAACACCACCATGGAACCGAACTGGGGCAGCGTGGCGTGGCTGCTGGCGGCCAGGCTGAGGCCGAACAGGAACAGGCACGCGCGCAAGGCGGGGCGTAGGGACATGGGTACTCCTCGTGTCATGGATGAAGGAGCGGCCGCGTCCGGCGCGATGGTGCGGGGTACGGCTGACCGCCCGCGTGCGGGTGGGACCGTCACGCGGGGCGATCGTACGGCGCAGCAGCCGCGCAAGGCGCATGCCGAACGCGCCGCACGGCCTCTGGCCGATCAGGCTTGACGGCGCTTGCCGCGGCGTGCCCAGGCCACTGCGCCCAGGCCGGCCAGCATCAGCGCATAGGTGCCCGGCTCGGGCACCAGCGCGGCGGCGGTGGTGGTGAAGCTGGCGTTGTCCGGCGCGAAGTCGGAGATCGCGGCAAAGCCGGTGAAGGCGCCGTCGCGCGGCCACAGGTTCCAGGTGTAGTCCAGCTTGTTGAAACCGTTGGACGGCAGCAGCGCGCCGCTGACGTAGCCGGTGATGGTGTTGCCCGAGACCTTCACCGAGCCCGCCGCGAGGCTGGCGCCGCCGCCGATGTTGCCGGTGCCGTCGGGCCGCAGCAGCACCACCGCATCGAAGCGCACGCCGTCGATGCCGTTGGCCGCGAAGGTGGCCACGCCCTGGCCACGGTTGACGCCCCACACGTAAAAGCCCTTGGGCGTCTGGCCGATGGCGCCGGCCATGGTGCTGCTCAGCTCGAACAGGTCGCGCGCGGCGTCGTACCTGACGGTGGCACTGACCACGTCCAAATCGGTGCTGCTGGCGCTGCCCGCGAAGGTGGGCAGGAAGTCGCCGCTGTTGTCGGTGATGCCGCTGAAGGCCTGGCTGGCCAGGGGCAGCGCCAGAAGGCCGGCAACGCACAGGGCCCGGCCCGCCATGGTGGTATGGATCATCTCGCTCACTCCTGCAATGGTGTTCCGCGGTGCACCGTGCACCCCGGCACCAGGGCTTACGCAGCAGTGGGGCGGAGTATTCCCTCGGGCGCGCGACGCTGGGCGCGCTTGCGCTGGTACATGCGTTCGTCGGCGCAACGGATCAGCTCGTCGGCCGAGGGATAGCAGCGCGGGCCGGCGTCTGCGGCGCCATGGCTGACGCTGATGCCCACCTCCTGGAAGGCGGCCAGCAGGCGGGGCAGGTAGTTGGCTTCCACCTGCGCCGCGGTGCAGTTGGGCAGGATCACCAGGAACTCGTCACCGCCGTAGCGGTAGCAGGTGTCTTCCATGCGCGAGTTGCTGCGCAGCACGCTGCCCACCGCGCGCAGGATCTCGTCGCCGCGCAGGTGGCCCTGCTCGTCGTTGATCAGCTTGAAGTGGTCGACATCCAGGAACAGCACCGTCAGCGGCTCGTGGCGGCGCTGGCCGCCGCTCAAGGCGCGGGTCAAGGTCTGGCGCAGCGTGCTGGGGTTGTTCAGGCCGGTCAGCGGGTCGGTGATCGAGCGGTGCCGCAACTCTTCGATGGCGCGCAGCAGGCTGGTCACCTCGTGGTGGGCGCGCAGCGCCACCAGCACGCCGGCCCACACCGGGGCCGCATCGCGGGCGCCGCGGTCCAGGTAGCCATTGAAGTCGCAGGCCTGCAGTGCCGACAACTTGGGCGCCGCCGGACTCAGGTGGGTGTGCAGCAGCAGGCGCATGCCCTGGTTGTGCAGCCGGTAGCGCACGTGTTCGGCCAGCGCCCGGGCTGCGCCGGGCACCTGCTTGACCGGTGTGATCACGGCCACCGCGATGTCGGTGTGGGCGTGGTCCAGCAGCGTGCGGGCGTCGGCCATGCCGCCCGCGCACAGCACTTCGAGCGGGCGGCCCAGGTAGGTCATCGGCGAAAGGGCTGCTCGAAGGCGCTCATGGCAGGCGGGATCGTCGTCGACGATCAGCACCTTCCACGGCGGCGGGTCGGTCAGATGGGTAGAGAGCGGCATGCGGTGGGCCCCGTTCTTGGAGAGGGTTTGATGTGATTCGAGTGACATCCACTGCCTGCCACCGCTATCACTTCGTCGCTTTGATTCGCAACTTGAGCAACAAATCGATCGATATGCTGGCGTGTTGCGTAGGCGGGCACCGACAGTGCAATACGACCGCGGCGGCTGTTGCCGCAGCCTCTCGTGGTGTCCACTGCCAACACACCGGAGACCGCCATGGCTTTGTCACACACCAAGCAACCGCCTGCCGCGCACGCCACGGGCACGCGGCACTTTTCGATGGTCCGCGACTTCCAGCTGGCCGACTTCTTCACGCTGACCAATGCCGCCTGCGGTGTGGCCTCGGTGCTGCTGGCCATGCGCTTTTTGCTCAGCGGCGACGTGGCCCACTTCTGGTGGGCCGCGGCGATGGCGCCCGCGGCCCTGATGTTCGACGTGCTGGACGGGCGCGTGGCCCGCTGGCGGCAGCAGGCCTCCATCCTCGGGCGCGAGCTGGACTCGCTGGCCGACGTCATCTCCTTCGGCGTGGGCCCGGCCACGCTGGCCTTCGCGGCCGGCCTGCAAGGCGGCTGGGACGCGGTGGCGCTGACCTACTTCGTGTGCTGCGGCGTCAGCCGGCTGGCGCGCTTCAACGTCACCGCCGAAACCCTGTCGGCCGGCGGCGACAAGGTCAAGTACTTCGAGGGCACGCCCATCCCCACCAGCGTGGCGCTCACCGGCGTGCTGGCGCTGGCCATGGGGCAGGGCGCCGTGGGCGATGCGCTGTGGGGCGGCGCCTGGCAGCTGGGCCCGTGGGTGCTGCACCCGCTGGCGCTGCTGTTCGTGCTGTCGGGCACCTTGATGGCCAGCAAGACCCTGCGCATTCCCAAGCTGTGAACGCGGTCGGGCTCAGGGCTTCTATGATCACCGTCATATGAATGCCAAGACCCAGCGTCGCGAGGCCACGCACGAGCGCATCGTGGACACGGCCTCGCGTGCCATCCGCCGCACCGGCTACCAGGGCACCGGCGTCGCCGACCTGATGAAGGAAGCCGGCCTCACGCACGGCGGCTTCTATGCCCACTTCAGCTCGCGCAATGCGATGCTGGCCGAAGCCATCCAGCGCGCGGGCGAGCAAAGCGCCGCCCGCCTGGCCACCAACGCCGCCCGCCGTCGCGCCCGCGGGGCCAGCCCGTTGCGGGCCTTGGTGGAGGTGTACCTGGGCCATGCCCACCTGGCCGAGGCCGAAGAGGGCTGCGCGCTGGCAGCGCTGCTGTCTGAAATGCCGCGCCAGCCCGACGAGGTGCGCGAGGCCTCGGCCGCACGCGTGCAGCGCTTCATCGACAGCGTGCGCGCGGTGCTGCCCGAAGGCGCGCTGCCCGAGCGTGCGGCCGCCGTCGCCGCCACGATGGTGGGCGGGCTGCAGATGGCCCGCGCGCTGGGCGACAACGCGCAGGGCCGCGCGCTGCTGGCCGCCACGCGCCAGGCGCTGCTGGCCGACGACGACAGCGTCACCGCGCCATCGGCCCGCCGCGCAGCGGCATAGCCCGGTTCAAGCGTCCGCGGGGCCGCCGGTGCAGCCTTGCGGCGGCTGCTGCGCGAACATCGCCTGCAGCCGCTCGCGCATCTGCTCGAGCGTCGGGTCTTCGAGGTGGGTGGACAGCATCCACTGGTGGCCGAAGGGGTCGGTGAACTGGCCTGAGCGGTCACCCCAGAACTGGTCGGCCACCGGCATGCCGATGCGCCCGCCCGCGGCCACCGCGGCGGCCATCTGCGCATCCACGTCAGGCACGTACACCACCGCGGTGGTGCTGGTGCCGCCCACGGCCAGCGGGCTCAGCGCGCCGTATTGCGGCCGCTCCTCGCACAGCATGAAGCGGGCGCTGCCGACCGTCATCTCGGCATGCATCACGCTGCCGTCGGGCGCGTCGAGCCGGAACACCAGCTGCGCACCCAGCGCGCGCTGGTAGTAGGTGATGGCGTCGGTGGCGCCACGCACCACCAGGTAAGGAATGGCGCCGTTGCACGGCGGCACCGGGTTGACGGCGGTACGAGGGGCAGAGGTGTGGTCGCTCATGGGGCTCTCCTTGGAACACCCACGACGATCGAGCGCCCGCACTTTCGACAACCGGCCGTTCATGACAGCCACGTCACACGGTGTAATTCGCTCGAAGGGGGGGGACGGCCACCCCCCACCCCCTGCGAAGAATCGACGACGGCCTTCAAGGCCGATGAAGTCAATCAGCAGGAGAAAACCATGAAGTGGATGCGATGGCTGCGACTGTGGGTGCTGTGCGCCCTGGCCGGGGTGGTGTTGGCCGGCTGTTTCGGCGGTGACGGCGGCAGCAGCGACGACGACAGCAGCGGCACGTCGCCCGCGCCCAACCCGCCGGCGGTGCTGGGCACGGTGCAGGGCCGGGTGCAGTCGGCCGCCGACGGCAGCGCAGTGGCCGGCGCCACGGTGGACGTGGCCGGCGTGCGCGCCACCACGGCGGCCGATGGCAGCTTCACGCTGCAGGCGCCGGTGGGTGCGCGCAGCGTGGCGCGGGTGGAAGCACCGGGCTTTGCGCCCACGGTGCGCATCACCGCCGTGCAGGAAGGCCAGGCCAGCGCCTTGACGGCCCAGCTGCTGCCGGTGGCCGCCAGCGCCACGGTGACGGTGGCCGCCGGTGCCGACGTGACGGTGCCCGGCACGCCCGCGCTGGTGCGCCTGCCGGCCGCCGGCCTGGTGCGCAGCGATGGCGGCGCTGCCGCAGCCAGCGTCACCGTGTCGGTGACGCCGATCAACCCGGCGCTGAACGCCGGTCTGATGCCGGGCGACTTCACTGCCGGCAGTGCCGAGGCGCCGCAGATCATCGAAAGCTTCGGCGCGATGCAGATCGACATCCGCGATGCTTCGGGTGCCGCCTACAACCTGGCGCCCAACCGCACCGCGACGCTGCGCATTCCGCTGGCCAGCCGTTCGGCGAACATCCCGGCCACGGTGCCGCTGTTCTACATGGACACCACCACCGGCCGCTGGGTGCAGGAAGGCACGGCCACGCTGCAGGGCAGCGGCGCCGACCGCTACTACGAAGGCACGGTCAGCCACTTCAGCACCTGGAACGCCGACCAGGCGATCGAGACCATCCGCCTGACCGGCTGCGTGCGCGACGCCAACAACCAGCCGGTGGCCGGCGCGCTGGTGTCCAGCGACGGCATCGACTATTCAGGCAGCTCGCGCGCGGCCACCGGGGCCGACGGCAGCTTCATCATCCCGGTCAAGCGGGGTGGCGTGCTCACGCTGGCCGCGCTCACCGGCGACCGCCTGACCAACACGCTGCGCGTGGAAGCGGCCACCACCGCGGCCGATGCGACGCTGCCCAACTGCCTGGTCACGGCCTTCACCACCGCGGGCATCAACATCAAGCTCACCTGGGGCGCCAAGCCGGAAGACGTGGACTCGCACCTGCTGGTGCCCGATGGCGCGCACGTCTACTTCGCTGCACCGGGCGACCTGGTGGCCGCACCCTTCGCCAACCTGGACGTGGACGACACCGACAGCTTCGGCCCCGAGGTGGTGACCATCACGCGGCTGATGCAGGGCACCTACCGCTATGCGGTGCACAACTACTCCGGCACCTTCGACCCCGGCATGACGGGCTCGCCGGTGCGGGTGGAACTGAGCCGCGGCGGCGCGCTCAACGTGTTCACCCCGCCGGCCGGCGAAGGCAGCAACGGCTGGTGGCATGTGTTCGACCTGGTGGTCGATGCCAACTGCGCCGTCACCCTGGTGCCGGTGAACACCTGGTTGGCCGACCAGCCGCCGCCGGCGGCGGTGGCCAACCCGGTGCTCTGCGCCGTCAACTAGTGCCCAGCGCGCGGGCCACCAGCTCACGCTCCTGCTGCCCGTGCAGCAGGTACGAGGAGGTGGCCCCCGCCGCCGTGGCCGGCCGCGCCACGCACTGCAGCGTGGCCCCCGGCGGCAGCTGCGCCGCGATGTCGTCGCGCACGAAGTGCCAGGCGCCCTGGTTCGGCGTTTCTTCCTGGGCCCACACCACGGTGCGGGCCTTCGGGTAGGCCGCCAGCGCGGCGCGCAGCGCCTCGGCCGGGAAGGGGTACAGCGCCTCCAGCCGCAGCAGCGCCACGTCCTCGCGGTGCTGCGCCACGCGGGCGCGGTGCAGCACATGGTGCAGCTTGCCGCTGCACAGCACCACGCGGCGCACGGCCTGCGCATCGGCCCCATGCGCATCGCCCAGCACCGGCTGGAAGTCGCCTTCCAGCAGCTCGGCCACCGGCGTGTGCGAATCGGCATCGGCCAGCATCACGGCCTTGGGCGTCATCACCACCAGCGGCTTGGGCTCTGCGGCCAGGGCCTGCGCCCGCAGCAGTTTGTAGAACTGCCCGGCGGTGCTGGGGTAGGCCACCCGCAGGTTGTCGGCGCCGCACAGCTGCAGGAAGCGGGCAAGGTGGGCGTTGGAATGCTCCGGGCCCACGCCTTCATAGCCGTGGGGCAGCAGCAGGGTCAGCGGGCAGCGGTAGCCCCACTTCTCTTGGCCGGCCGCGATGTACTGATCGATGTAGACCTGCGCGCCGTTGACGAAGTCGCCGAACTGCGCCTCCCACACCGTCAGCGACCGCGGGGCCTGCACGCTGTAGCCGTACTCGAAGCCCAGCACCGCTTCTTCCGACAGCACCGAATTGACGACGTCGAAGCGCGCCGCGCCGCCCAGCTGCCACAGCGGCACGAACTGCGCCGGCTGCTCGGGCTGCGGCTCCTGGTCGTGCCACACCGCATGGCGGTGCATGAAGGTGCCGCGCTGCACGTCCAGGCCCGAGACCCGCACGTCCACACCGGCCTGCAGCAGGCTGGCATAGGCCAGGTTTTCGGCCAGGCACCAGTCCACCAGGCCGTGGCGGCCCTCGGCGCAGCCTTGCCAGTACTGCACCAGCCGCTCGATCACCGGGTGCGGCACGAAGCCCACCGGCCAGTGCGTCATCGACGCAATGGCGGCCTGCATCTCGGTGCGGCCGAAGTGCTGCGGCGCGCGCGTGGCAGCGGGCAGGCTTTGCACCGGCAGGCCGCAGCCTGGCGCTGCATCGGCGGCCGGTTGCGCGTACACGGCCCGGGCGGCCGCGCGGCGCGCCGCGATGCGGGCGGTGATGTCCGCATCGTCATGGCCCTGGGTGGCGGCCAGCGCGGCGCCATACACCTCCACCACCGACGGCTTGCGCGCGGTGAGTGCATAGCCCAGCGGGTGCGTGACCTTGGGCGCGTCATGCTCGGAATGGCCCAGGCGGCGGTAGCCGATCAGGTCGATGACCACGTCGGTGGCAAAGCGCTGGCGGTAGGCCACCGCGATGGCGGCCGCCCGCAGCACCTCTTCGGGCGCATCGGCATTCACGCGCAGCACGGGGGCGTCCACGCCGCGCGTCACATCGGTGCAGTAGCGGGCGCGCTGCGCATCCATCGGGTTGCGTTCGGTGAAGCCCACCTGGTTGTTGATGACCACATGCACCGTGCCGCCGACGGCATAGCCGGGCTTTTGCGTCAGCGCCAGCGTTTCCATCACCACGCCCTGGCCGGCGAAGGCCGCGTCGCCATGCATCACGATGGCCATCGCCGAGCGGCCACGGGCGATGGCGGCGTGGGTCATGCCCATCACCACCGGGTACACGCTCTGCAGGTGCGAAGGGTTGTGCGCCAGGCGCAGCATCACCTCGCCCGCCGGCGTGGCCAGCCGGCGGGCGGCGCCGTGGTGGTAGACCAGGTCGGTGTGGCTGGCGGGGTCGGCCGGCACCGGCTCGAACTGGTCCAGCAGCCGCGCGGCGGGCACGCCCATCAGGTTGACCAGCAGGTTCACGCGGCCACGGTGCGGCATGCCGATGAACACCTCGCCCACGCCGGTGGCGGCGGCGCCGTGCACCAGCGCGTCCATCAGCGGCAGCAGCGCTTCGCAGCCTTCCAGCGAGAAGCGCTTGCCGTCGGGGTAACGCTCGGCCACGTAGTGCTCCCAGGCCTGCGCATCGACCAGGCGGTCGAGCAGCGCGGTGCCGGTGGGCAGCGGCAGCAGGAAGCGGGTTTCCATCTGCTCGTGCAGCCAGCGGCAGCGCGCCTCGTCGCGCACCGCCGAAGCGTCCAGCACCAGGCTGCCGCAGTACGCGGCCTTGAGCAGCGCATCCAGCGCCTGCACCTGGCGGACGCCACGCCAGTGGCCGCCTTCGGGGTGCACCGCGTCGCCGGCCGTCAGGCCGAAGTGCGCGGGCGACAGGCGTTGCGGGCCCAGCGGCCTCGCCTCGCCCAGCGGGTCGAGTGCGGCATGGCGGTAGCCCTGCGCGCGGTGTGCATCGATGAAGGCCTGCACCGCCCGGGTCTGGGCGCGCGCGGGCGCGGTTGCATCGTCGTGCAACGGATTCATGGTGTTCCTCCCTGGGGTCGCGGTTTAAAGGGCAAAGGCGCTCACCACGCCGGTGAGTTGTTGCGCCTGCTCCTTCATCGCGCGCGCCGAGGCGCTGCTTTGCTCCACCATCGCCGCGTTCTGCTGCGTGCTGTCGTCCATCTGCTGCACGGTGCTGCTCACCTGCTCGATGCCGATGCTCTGCTCGCGGCTGGCGGCGCTGATCTCGGCCACGATGTCGCGCACGCGGCCGATGCTGGCCACCACCTCGCTCATCGTGGCGCCGGCCTGTTCCACCATCTTGCTGCCTTCGTCCACCTGGCTCACCGAGGCGTCGATCAGGCCCTTGATCTCCTTGGCGGCCAGCGCGCTGCGCTGGGCCAGGCTGCGCACCTCACCGGCCACCACGGCAAAGCCGCGGCCCTGCTCGCCGGCGCGGGCGGCTTCCACCGCTGCGTTCAGCGCCAGGATGTTGGTCTGGAAGGCGATGCCGTCGATCACGTCGATGATCTCGACGATGCGCTTGGACGAGCTGGCGATGGAGGCCATGGAGCCCACCACGCGCTCGACCACTTCACCGCCCTGCACCGCGATCTGCGAGGCGGACACGGCCGACTTGCTGGCTTCGTCGGCGCTGGCGGCGCTGATCTTCACCGCGGCGGTCAGCTGCTCCATCGCCGAGGCGGTTTCCTGCAGCGCGCTGGCCTGCTGCTCGGTGCGGTTGGACAGGTCATGGTTGCCTTGCGACACCTCGGCCGCGGCGCTGGTGATGGTGTCGGCGCCGCCGCGCACCTGCGAGACGATGGCGTGCAGGCTGTGCACCATGTTCTGCAGCGCCGTCATCAGGCGGCCCACTTCGTCGCGGCTGCTGTGCTCGGTGCGGTAGGTCAGGTTGCCGGCGGCCACGGCTTCGGCCAGGTCGATGGCCTTCTGGATCGGGCGGGTGACCGAACGCGTGATGGCCCAGGCCGTGACGGCGCCCAGCACCACCGCCAGCAGCGAAGCCACCAGCATCTGCAGCTTGGCATCGTGGGCGCTGACCTGCGCCTGCACCACGTCCTCGGCCATGCTGTCGGCCTGGTGCGCCACCATCTTGTCGATCAGCGCATAGTATTTTTTCTGCGGCTCGGGCAGGTCGTTCTGGTAAACGGCCATGGCCTGCTCACGCTGGCCGGCTTTCATCAGCTCAAATACCTTGGCCACCACGGCGCCATATTCCTTGCGGGCCTTGGTCTGCTCTTCGAAAATCGCACGAGTTTCATCAGAGCTGAGCAGCGATTCAAACTTCTTCAGGTTTTCGGCATTGGCCGAACGAATGGCGGCGTAATCATCGAGGTGCTTTTTGAGCTGGGCTTCTTCGGTGGCCAGCAGCACCCGGCCGATGGTGATCACCCCCTTGTCACCCATGGACTTGATCGTGTTGCTGAGCGCGATCTGAGCATAGCGATCACTAACTACGCGGTCCATGGTCTGGGCCGTGCGGCTCAGGCCCGCAGTGCTCAGGGCGACGATGGCCAACAGCAGTGCGAACACCACCGAAAATGCCAGCGCCAGGCGGGTGCCGATCTTCAAATTCGCAAACGACATGACAGACAACTCGCTGTGATGGGGAAGCGACGTGTTTCGGCGGTGGTCCTGCGAAATTAAGCAGTGCCGGCGGTCGGCGCCAGGTCAATTTGCAACAGGCGCAGCACACCCGGCTGCTGTAACAAATTGGCCTGACGCGCCTGGCCAGGCCCGGTAAAAGTGCACAAGGGTTATTGGGGTAAGCCCCGCAAAGCTGTGCTTGGCGGGCGGCGCGGCGGGCACGCCGGCGGGCGGCCTCAGGCGGGCTGCTGCAGCGCCCGCGCGATGCGGTGGCGCGCGACGGTGGGCTTGGGCACCCGCACGTCGAACCAGCTGCGCACGTCGGCTTCCAGGCCGATGCCGTGCATGTAGTTGTAGATGGCCTTCTTCAGCGCCCGGCCCATCGCGTCATGGTCGGTGCCGGTGGGGTCGATGAAGGCCACGTCGTTCTTGGCGAACGTGCCGGGCGGCAGCGGCTGCAGCTGCACGCCGTAGGCCTCGGGGTCTTGCCCCACCGGGCTGTGCACGGTGCAGGCGAAGCGGTGGAAAAAGCCGCTCTGGATGCAGCCCTGCTCGAACAGCTGGCGCACGTATTCCAGCGCGTCCACCGTGTCCTGCACCGTCTGCGTCGGAAAGCCGTACATCAGGTAGGCATGCACCAGGATGCCGGCCTCGCTGAAGGCGCGCGTCACCCGCGCCACCTGCTCCACCGACACGCCCTTTTTCATCAGCTTGAGCAGCCGGTCCGAGGCCACTTCCAGCCCGCCCGAGATCGCCACGCAGCCGCTGGCGGCCAGGGCTTCGCACAGCTCGGGGGTGAAGGTCTTCTCGAAGCGCACGTTGCCCCACCACGAGATGTCCAGCTTGCGGCGCTGCAGCTCGTCGGCCAGGCCCCACAAGGCTTTGGGCGGCGCGGCTTCGTCCACGAAGTGAAAGCCCGTCTGCCCCGTTTCCTGCACGATGGCCTCGATGCGGTCCACCAGCGTCTTGGCGCTGGCCTGCTCATAGCGGGCGATGTAGTCCAGGCTCACGTCGCAGAAGCTGCACTTCTTCCAGTAGCAGCCATGGGCCACCGTCAGCTTGTTCCAGCGGCCGTCGCTCCAGAGCCGGTTCATCGGGTTGAGCATGTCCAGCAGCGACAGGTACTTGTCCAGCGGCAGGCCGTCCCAGGTGGGCGTGCCCACTTCGTCGAAGGGCACCTCGGGCTCGGGCATGTGAAGGTAACGCACCGCGCGGCTGGCCTCGTCGCGCGCGAAGCTGCGCACCAGCCGCTGGCGCGAGCGCCGGCCCTGCAGGTGGTCGATCAGCGCCAGCAGCGGCCGCTCGCCCGCGTCCAGCGTCACATAGTCGACGAAGTCGAACAGGCGCGGCTCGGCCAGCTCGCGCAGCTCGGTGTTGACGAAGCCACCGCCCAGCGCAATGGCCACCTGCGGATGCGCCGCCTTCACCGCCTGCGCGATGCGCAGCGCCGCGTACATGGCGCCCGGAAAGGGCACCGACAGCAGCAACAGGCGCGGCTGGTGGCGCGCCACGGCCTGCAGCGCCAGCGCACACAGGCGTTCATCCACCAGGTTGTGCGGCGCGGCCAGGGCGGCGGCCAGCGGGTCGAAGCTGGGCTGGCTGGCGGCCAGCTGCTCGGCATAGCGCACGAACTCGAAGCGCGGGTCGATGGCGTCGCGCAGCACATCGGCCAGGTCGTTCAGGTACAGCGTGGCCAGGTGGCGGGCACGGTCTTGCAGGCCCAGCGCGCCGAAGGCCCAGGC
>NZ_CAXFDV010000294.1:0-22906 GCF_964001545.1 uncultured Aquincola sp. | reverse complement strand
CCCTTCTGCGCCGACACCGCGATGCCGTTGAGCGAGTGCACGTGCAGCACGCAGGCCGCGTCGTGCCGCGCCGCATGGATGGCGCTGTGGATGGTGAAGCCGGCCGGGTTGACCGGGAAGGGCGAGTCCTCCAGCTTCTCGCCGGCCTGGTTGACCTTGACCAGGCTGCTGGCGGTGATCTCCTCGAACATCAGCCCGTAGGGGTTGATCAGGAACTGGTCTTCGGTGCCCGGCACGCGGGCGCTGATGTGGGTGAACACCAGGTCGTCCCACTTGAACAAGGCCACCAGCCGGTAGGCGGCGGCCAGGTCGACGCGGGCCTGCCATTCGGCCTCGCTCACGGTGCCGCGCAGGCTGGGGATCTGGATGGGGGCCATGCTCATGTCTCCGGACATTTAGAAACTTCAGTATGTGGACAATACCCAGCGACCGGCGATGATCGCTGTCGCCTCAGGGACATGCCATGAACCCCCCGATTTTCACCCCCGCCCTCACCCCCGCCGAACGACAGAACATCGACCAAGGGTCGTGGTTTTCCCGGCTGTCGCTGCCCCTGCGGCAGGCCATCCTGGCCCGCGCCAACGTGCGCCGCTATGCCGACGGCGCGCTGCTGTCCACACGCGGCCAGCCGGCCGACGACTGGTGCGGCGTGGCCGCCGGTGCGGTGCGCGTCAGCTCGGTCTCGCTGTCGGGCAAGCAGATCACGCTGACCTACGTGGAGCCCGGCACCTGGTTCGGCGACATCGCCCTCTTCGACGGCCTGGGCCGCACCCACGATGCCAATGCCCATGGCCCCACCACGGTGCTGCAGGTGCGCAAGCCCGACTTCCGCGAGCTGCTGACCCAGCACGTGGAGCTGTACGACGCGCTGCTGCGCCTGAACTGCCGCCGCCTGCGGCTGATGTTCGACCAGATCGAAGACCTCAACACCCGCCCGCTGGCCGCCCGGCTGGCCAAGCAGATCCTGCTGCTGGCCAAGAGCTACGGCATCGAGCAGGGCGAGGAGATCCGCATCAGCCTGCAGCTGGCGCAGGAAGACCTGGCCCAGCTGCTGGGGGCCTCGCGCCAGCGGGTGAACCAGGAGCTCAAGGGCTTCGAGCGCGAAGGCGCGGTGCGGGTGGAGCCCACGCGGCTGGTGGTGCTCTCGCGCGAGAAACTGCTGCACCTCTGGGAACGCTGAGCGCCGTTGCCTGGCCGGCCGGTATCACGCCTGGGACCTCACCACCAACACACGGAGACACCCCGCATGCAAGCCTTCACCGGCACCAAGGCCGTCAGCGAGCGCCATGCCTTCGACCTGGGCGCCTTGCAGCAGTACCTGGCGCTGCACCTGCCCGCGCTGCAGGGCCCGATCACGGTGCAGCAGTTCAAGGGCGGGCAGTCCAACCCCACCTACCAACTGGTCACGCCCACCGGCAGCTACGTGATGCGCAGCAAGCCCGGCCCGGTGGCCCGGCTGCTGCCTTCGGCCCATGCCATCGAACGTGAATACCGGGTGATGAGCGCACTGGCCGCCACCGACGTGCCGGTGCCGCGCATGCACCTGCTGTGCGAGGACGAATCGGTGATCGGCCGCGCCTTCTACCTGATGGACTTCGTGCCCGGCCGGGTGCTGTGGGATCAGTCGCTGCCCGGCATGCAGCCGGCCGAACGCGCCGCCCACTACGACGAGCTCAACCGCGTGATCGCGGCGCTGCATGCGGTGGACGTGCGGGCGGCCGGGTTGGAAAGCTATGGCAAGCCCGGCAACTACTTCGAGCGGCAGATCGGCCGCTGGAGCCGGCAGTACCAGGCCTCCGTCACGCAGCCGATCGAAGCGATGGACAAGCTGATCGCCTGGCTGCCTGCCCACATTCCGGCCGGTGCGCGCGACGAATCGGAAGTGGCCGTGGTGCATGGCGACTACCGGCTGGACAACGTGATCTTCCACCCCACCGAGCCGCGCATCCTGGCGGTGCTGGACTGGGAGCTGAGCACGCTGGGCCATCCGCTGGCCGACTTCAGCTACCACATGATGAGCTGGCACATCCCGCACACCGTGGGCCGCGGCATCGAAGGGCTGGACCTGGCCGCGCTGGGCATTCCCGATGAAGACGCCTACCTGCGCCGCTACGGAGAGCGCACCGGCCGCAGCGACCTGCAGGCCCTGCGGGCAGACTGGCACTTCTACCTGGCCTACAACCTGTTCCGCATCGCGGCCATCCTGCAAGGCATCGCCAAGCGGGTGGAAGACGGCACCGCCGCCAGCGACGAGGCGCGCCTGCAGGCCGCCGCCGCACGGCCGCTGGCCGAGATCGGCTGGCGCTTTGCGCAGCGCGCCGGCGCGGTGGGTTGAGCGTCAAGCGCGCGCGGCGCGCCGGGCGGGTCAGCCGTTGCTGCCCAGGCCCGAGTCGGGCGCACTGCCGCTGCTGAAGAGGCTGGGCTGCGTGCTGGCGTGGGCCGAGGTGGTCCACAGTTCGGCCGCGCGGCGGCCTTCGCGCAGCGCGGTTTCAAACAGGCCCACCAGCGCGCGCAGCCGCGTGGCGTCGGGCTCGGCCATGGCGGTGCGCATCGTCAGCCGGCCGCGCTGCGCGATCAGCAGCAGCGGATCGCTGGCCGCCAGCCACTGGCCACGCGCTTCCAGCAGCCGGCCCGACAGCGGGCCGACCAGCCACTGCTCGATGGCGGTGGTGCTGTTGGCCACGGTGCCGAAAGCTTCCTTGAGCAGCTTGGAATCGATCTGCGGCGCCTTGGGGTAGAGCACCAGCCAGCGCATTTCTTCGGGCGCCTCGGTGTCCACGCGGGTCTGCAGGCCTTCGGTGAACTGCTCGAACACCTGCTTTTCCAGCGCCTCCATCAGCTGGCGCGAGACGATCATCATCTGCAGGTCCTGGCCGCCCTTCAAGTCGCCGCGCAGGCGCAGTTCCTGGCCGGGCAGGTAGCCGCGTTGCGAAGGGCCCCACTCCAGCCGCCAGCCTTGCGCGGGCACGCCGGATTCGATGACGAAGCCGCTGCCATCGCGCGCGCGCTTGAAGGCATGGCCGGCCGAGTCGGCCCAGCTGGCCACGGCGGCCCAGCCGGGTTGGTCGACGCCACCGGACAGCAGGCGCTTCAAGGTCTGGAACATGGGAATGTGGGCACGAGGAAGGCCGCGGCGGGCGGTGTGTTCTAGAGTCGCGGCACCCTGGAACGAGGAGACTTGCGGATGATCGAAGTGTATTCGTGGCCCACGCCCAACGGCCACAAGGTCCACATCATGCTGGAAGAGTGCGGCCTGCCCTACCGCGCCCACCCGATCGACATCGGCGCCGGCGACCAGTTCCAGCCCGACTTCCTGGCCATCAGCCCCAACAACAAGATCCCGGCCATCACCGACCCGGACGGGCCCGACGGCCAGCCATACTCGGTTTTCGAATCCGGCGCCATCCTGCTGTACCTGGCTGGCAAGACCGGGCGCTTCCTGCCTGAGGACACCCGCGGCAAGTACGACGTGCTGCAGTGGCTGATGTTCCAGATGGGTGGCGTGGGCCCGATGCTGGGCCAGGCCCACCACTTTCGCATCTATGCGCCCGAGAAGATCGGCTACGCCATCGACCGCTACACCAACGAGGCCAAGCGCCTGTACGGCGTGATGGACAAGCGCCTGGCCAAGAGCACCTACCTGGCCGGGCCGCACTACAGCATCGCCGACATGGCGGTGTTCCCGTGGCTGCGCAGCTGGAAGAACCAGGGCATCGACTGGAACGACTACCCGCACCTCAAAGGCTGGTTCGACGAGATCGGCGCCCGCCCCGCGGTGCAGCGCGGCGTGGAGGTGCTGGCCGACCGCCGCAAGCCGCTGGTGGACGACAAGGCGCGGCAGATGCTGTTTGGCAGCGAGCAGTACAAGACGCGCGGCTGAGCGCGCTCACTTGCCCAGCCAAGGGGAGGCCCACGGTTTGCCCTGCCCGCACCCATACACAACATGGCCGTGCAAGGACAAGACGATGGAAGACTGGACCCCCCTGCTGGACGCGATCCAGTGGCCGGCCATGGTGGCGACCGTGGCCGCCTCCTGGCTGGTGACCTCGCTCACCCAGCGCAAGCGCAAGCTCGGGTTCTGGCTTTTCCTGCTGAGCAACCTGCTATGGGTGACCTGGGGCTTCCACACCCAGGCCTGGGCGCTGCTGGTGCTGCAGTTCTGCCTGGCCGCGATGAACATCCGCGGCGCCCGCAAGAACGACAGCGCCGACGCCTAGAATCGCGCCCTCGCTGCCCATAGCTCAACTGGATAGAGCACCAGCCTTCTAAGCTGGGGGTTCCAGGTTCGATTCCTGGTGGGCAGGCCACCACGCACCCGATCTCGTCCGCTGCGCCTGCAGCGCACCCGGGTGGCGATCCCGCGCTGAAGGCGCGACCACTCCCCCTCCCCGTCTCTACAGCAGCGCACCATGGCCGTGCCTTAGCGTTGGCACGCTTCTGGCTTCTGCTGTGCGTCCTGTCGAGTGTCGACAGCCGACAGTCAAGGAGCAAAGATGGGAATCACCGCTGCCGAGCGCACCGTGCGCGAGGACCTGGCCGCCGCCTACCGGCTGGTGGCGCATTTCGGGTTGGACGACGGCATCTACACCCACATCTCGGCCCGCGTGCCGGGCACGGACGGCCAGTTCCTCATCAACCCGTTCGGCATGCTGTTTCGCGACATCACCGCTTCGTCGCTGGTCAAGATCGACCTCGAAGGCCGCGTGATCGAGCCCACCGACCACGACGTCAACCCCGCCGGCTTCACCATCCACAGTGCGGTTCATGCCGCCCGGCATGACGCGGCTTGCGTGGTGCACACGCACACGGTGGCCGGCGTGGCCGTGTCTTCGCTGGCCTGCGGCCTGCAGCCCTGCAACCAGTGGGCGCTGCAGTTCCACGACCGGGTGGCGTATCACGACTTCGAAGGCATCGCGCTGGACCATGCGGAACGCGAGCGCCTGGTGGCCGACCTGGGCCCCAGCCTGCGCGCCCTGGTGCTGCGCAACCACGGGCTGGTGACGCTGGGCCGCTCGGTGGCCGAGGCCTTCATCCTGATGCACAACCTGGAGCGCGCCTGCCGCGTGCAGCTGGCCATCCAGGCCAGCGGCCAGGCCGTGCATCCGGTGTCGCCGGAAGTCGCCGAGCTGACCGCCCGCCAGTACGAGAGCGGCGACACCAATCGACTGCCCGGCCATGCCGATCCGCATGCGCGGGAGTGGCGCTCGCTGCTCAAGCGCCTGGAAGCCCCCCAGGCCACCCCGCACTGGCGCGCCTGAGGCGCCGCCCTCGCTCGCCCACCGCAGCCCTGGCTGCAGCCCGCGCCGCAAGGCGGCGCGGTCCTCCGTTCGGTTCTGTCTCATGGAAGGAAGCTTGAAATGCAACGTCGCCGCCTGATCAAACTGGGAGCTGGCAGCCTGGGCCTCACCATCGCCGGGGTGCCGCTGGAACTGCTGGCGCAGGACCGCAAAGGCGGCACGCTCAACGTGCTGGTGCAACCCGAGCCGCCGGGGCTGATGATGGGCATCGTGCAGAACGGCCCCACCCAGCTGATCGCCGGGAACATCTACGAAGGCCTGCTGCGCTACGACGAGAAGCTGGACCCGCAGCCCCAGCTGGCCACCAGCTGGACCGCCAGCGCCGACGGCAAGACCTACACCTTCAAGCTCAAGCCCAACGTCAAGTGGCACGACGGCAAG
Organism: uncultured Aquincola sp.; assembly: GCF_964001545.1. Lineage (NCBI taxonomy): Bacteria > Pseudomonadati > Pseudomonadota > Betaproteobacteria > Burkholderiales > Sphaerotilaceae > Aquincola > uncultured Aquincola sp. The sequence continues at coordinate 17,228 of NZ_CAXFDV010000294.1, read as the reverse complement.
CCGTTCACGTCGGCGGACGTGGCGTTCTCGGTGGACGTTTTCCTGCGCAAGACGCACGCCCGGCTGCGCGGCAACCTGGAGGCGGTCGAGAGCATCAAGGCACTGGACCCGCTGACGGTGGAGTTCAAGCTCAAGTACCCCTTCGGGCCGTTCCTGGGCATGTTCGAGAACGGCACCATGCCGATGGTGCCCCGGCACCTGTACGAAGGCACCGACTTCCTGTCCAACCCCAACAACGCGCGCCCGGTGGGCACCGGCCCCTACCGCTTCAAGGAATGGGCCAAGGGCTCCTACATCCTGATCGAGGCCAACCCCGACTACCACGTGGCCAACCTGCCGCTGATCGAGAAGGTGTACTACCACGTGATTCCCGACGCGGCCGCGCGCGCCGCCGCGTTCGAGTCCGGCAAGGTGGACATCGCCCCCGGCGGCTCGGTGGAGTACTTCGACGTGCAGCGCCTGGCCAAGCTGCCCGGCGTGGCCGTGACCACCAAGGGCTGGGAGTTCTTCTCGCCGCATTCGTGGCTGTGGATCAACCACCGCAAGGCGCCGATGGACAACGTCAAGTTCAGGCAGGCGGTGATGCATGCCATCGACCGCGAGGCCATGGCCAAGATCGCCTGGTACGGCTATGCCAAGCCGGCCACCGGCCCCTTCAACAGCGCCATCAAGTACCACAGCGACAAGGTGCGCCAGTACCCGCGCGACCTGGCCAAGGCCAAACAGCTGCTGGCCGAATCCGGCTACAAGGGCGAGACACTGCGCCTGCTGCCGCTGCCCTACGGCGAGAGCTGGCAACGCCAGGCCGAGATCGTGCGCCAGGGCCTCACCCAGGCCGGCATCAAGATCGAGATGGTGGCCACCGACGTGGCGGGCTGGAACCAGCGCCTGAACGAGTGGGACTACGACCTGGCCTTCACCTACGTGTACCAGTACGGCGACCCGGCCCTGGGCGTGGCCCGCAACTACACCAGCACCAACATTGCCAAGGGTTCGCCCTTCAACAACGTGGAGGGCTACTCCAACCCGCGGGTCGATGCGCTGTTCGCAGCCGGGGCCCGCTCGGCCGATCCCGCCTCGCGCCAGAAGGCCTACCTCGAGGTGCAGCAGCTGCTGCTCGAGGAAGTGCCGGTGGCCTGGCTGCACGAGATCAACTTCCCGACGCTCTACCGCAGCAGGGTGAAGAACCCGATCAGCTCGGGCATCGGCCTGAACGACGGCATCAGCCGCGCCTGGCTGGGTTGATGGCGCACGCCGCCCGCCTCGGAGCCGCCAGATGAAGCGCCTTCAGTACATGCTCACGCGCATCGCCCAGGGCCTGCTGGCCCTGGTGCTGATCGCCACCATCAACTTCATGCTGGTGCGCGCCGCGCCGGGCGATCCGGTGGCGGTGATCGCCGGCGAGGCCGGTGCCTCCGACGCGCAGTTCGTGGCCCAGCTGCGTGCGCAGTTCGGCCTCGACCAGCCGCTGGGCACCCAGCTGCAGCGCTACCTGGGCCATGTGCTGCAGGGCGACCTGGGCTTCTCGTACCGCCAGCAGTCGCCGGTGCTGTCGCTCATCCTGGAGCGGCTGCCGGCCACGCTGCTGCTCACCGGCAGCGCCTTCGTGCTGTCGCTGGCCTTCGGCGTCGCCCTGGGCGCGATGGCGGCGCAACGCAGCGGCACCTGGGTGGACAGCGGCATCACCGTGGTCGCGCTGCTGTTCTATGCCACGCCCCTGTACTGGCTGGCGATGATGGCAGTGCTGGTGTTCTCGGTGCACCTGGACTGGCTGCCCGCCTTCGGCTTCATGACCGTGGGGGCCGACCTGAGCGGATGGGCCCGGGTGTGGGACGGCCTGCAGCACCTGGTGCTGCCGGCGCTCACGCTGGCGCTGTTCTACATGGCCGTGTATGCCCGCATGACGCGCGCCACCATGCGTGAGGTGGCGCAGATGGACTTCGTGAAGACGGCCCGGGCCAAGGGCGTGGCGCCGGGGCGCATCCTGCGCGCCCATGTGCTGCGCAATGCGCTGCTGCCGGTGGTCACGCTGGCAGGCATCCAGGCCGGCAGCATGATCGGCGGCGCGGTGCTCACGGAAACCGTCTTCGCCTGGCCCGGCATCGGGCGCCTGATGTTCGATGCCCTGCTGCAGCGCGACTACAACCTGCTGCTCGGCTGCTTCCTCGTCACCGCAGGCATGGCGGTGCTCTTCAACCTGCTGACCGACCTCGTCTACACGCTGGTCGATCCGCGCATCGAGCTGCAGTGATGACCGCACCGCCCCGCACCCCTTCGTCCAGCGGCTTCTGGCGCCGCTTCCGCCGCAACAAGGGCGCCCTCGCCGGCCTGGTGGTGCTGGCCGCCGTCGCCCTGCTGGTGCTGGCCGGCCCGCTGCTCAGTGCGCACGATCCCTGGGACATGGTGCAGCAGCCGTTCCTCGCGCCGCTGGCCGAGGCCGACGTGCCGCTGGGCACCGACACCATGGGCCGTGACGTGCTGTCCGGCGTGGTCAGCGGTGCCCGCATCTCGGTGCTCATCGGCGTCGTCAGCACGCTGGCGGCGCTGCTGATCGGCGTGACCATCGGCGCCGTGGCCGGCTACTTCGGCGGCTGGGTGGACGCCACCCTGATGCGCTTCACCGAGCTGTTCCAGGCGGTGCCCAGCTTCGCGCTGGCCATCGTGCTGGTGGCCATCTTCCAGCCCTCGGTGGCGTCCATCGTCACCGCCATCGCGCTGGTGTCGTGGCCGCCGGTGGCCCGCCTGGTCCGCGGCGAATTCCTCACGCTGCGCCAGCGCGACTTCGTGGCTGCGGCCCAGCTGGCGGGCCTGTCGACGCCGCGCATCATCGTCGGCCAGATCCTGCCCAACGCGGCGTCGCCCATCATCGTGATGGCCTCGCTGATGGTGGCCACGGCCATCCTGCTGGAGTCCAGCCTCAGCTTCCTGGGCCTGGGCGACCCCAACCAGATGAGCTGGGGCTACATGGTGGGCAGCGCCCGCACCGTGCTGCGCCAGGCCTGGTGGATGGCGGTGTTCCCGGGCCTGGCCATCGTGCTGACGGTGCTGGCCCTGAACCTGGTGGGCGAAGGCCTGAACGACGGCCTCAACGCCCGTGCGGAAGGAAGAACGCGATGACCAGCAGCCTCCTCGATGCGGGCCATCCGGTGGCCCCCACCGTCGCCTCGGCCGAGCCCTCGGCGGCAGCCTCGGCCCCAGCGCTGCTGCAGGTCGAGCAGCTCGACATCCGCCTGCCGGCTGGCGCAGACCGGCCGCTGGCCGTGAGCGGTGCCAGCCTGGTGTTGCGCCGCGGTCGCACCACCTGCGTGGTCGGTGAGTCCGGCTCCGGCAAGTCGATGATCGCCAATGCGCTGATGGGCCTGCTGCCGGTCCCGGCCGTGGCGCCGGTGGGTGGCCGGGTGCTGTTCGACGGCCACGACCTGCTGACGCTGGACGAGTCGCAGTGGCGCACGCTGCGCGGCCGGCGCATCGGCATGGTGTTCCAGGAACCCATGACGGCGCTCAACCCGGTGATGCGCATCGGCGACCAGCTGGCCGAAGTGATCGACGCGCACGAGCGCATGCCGGCGGCGGCCAAGCGCCAGCGCATCGTGGCGGCCCTGGCCGACGTGGGTCTGCCCGAGCCCGAGCTGCTGGTGGACAGCTACCCCTTCCGCTTGTCCGGCGGGCAGCGCCAGCGCGTGATGATCGCCTGCGCCCTGCTGCTGGAGCCGGCCGTGCTGATCTGCGATGAGCCGACCACCGCGCTGGACGTCACCACCCAGGCGCAGATCCTGCGCCTGATCCGCGAGCTGCAGCAGCGGCGCGGCACGGCGGTGCTGTTCATCACCCACGACTTCGGCGTGGTGTCGGAGATTGCGGACGACGTGGTGGTGATGCAGCACGGCGTGGTGGTGGAACAGGGCAGCGCAGCCCAGGTGCTGCGCGCGCCCGGCCATGCCTATACGCGCCAGCTCATCGCCGCCATTCCCAGCGGGCGGGTGCGCCCACCGGCCGCGCAGGACGACGCCCCCTACGTGCTGCAGGTGCAGGACTTGTGCAAGACCCACGTCACCGGCCGTGGACTGTTCAACCGCGGCCGCAGCGTGCAGGCGGCCAAGGACGTGAGCTTCCGGCTGCGCCGGGGCCAGACGCTGGGCATCGTGGGCGAGTCGGGCTCCGGCAAGAGCAGCGTGGGGCGCTGCCTGGTGGGACTGTCCGGCTTCGACAGTGGCCGCATCCTCTTCAAGGGCCGCAGCCTGCTGCCCGGCGCCAGCCTGATGCGCCAGGCCGGCGGCCGCATCCAGATGGTGTTCCAGGACCCCAATGCCTCGCTCAACCCGCGCCAGCGCATCGGTGCGGCGCTGGCGGCGGGGCCCCTGGCGCAAGGCGTGCCGCGCGCCGAAGCCCATGCGCGTGTGGCCGAGCTGCTGGCCCTGGTGGGCCTGGGGCCGGAGGCGGCCGACCGCTTTCCGCATGAGTTCTCCGGCGGGCAGCGCCAGCGCATCTGCATCGCGCGCGCCCTGGCGATGCAGCCCGAGCTGCTGATCGCCGACGAGCCGGTGAGCGCGCTCGACGTGTCGGTGCAGGCGCAAGTGCTCAAGCTGTTTGCCGAGGTGCGCGAGCGCTTCCAGCTGGCGATGGTGTTCATCACCCACGACCTGCGGGTGGCCGGCGAGATGTGCGACGAGATCGCGGTGATGCAGCGCGGCTGCATCGTCGAGCACGGCCCGGCCGCACAGGTGCTGCAGGCGCCGCAGCATGCCTACACCCGCGCGCTGATCGACGCGGTGCCCCGGCTGGAGGCGGCGGCATGAGCGCCGTGCCGGGCGACCGGCCGCCGGTGGTGGCGCTGCTGAGCGCCACCATCGACATGGCCTACCTGGTGCCGGCCTTCCGGGCCGCCTGCCCCGGCATCGACCTGCGGCTGCAGCCCGACCTCGGGCCGCTGGACGACATCGACGCCGCCGTGTGCTGGGTGCCCCCGCCGGGGCTGCTGGCCCGCATGCCACGGCTGCAGCTGCTGCAGTCGGTGGGCGCCGGCATCGACCACATGACCGCCGACCCGCAGCTGCCGGCGCTGCCGCTGTGCCGCATCGTCGACCCCGACATGGCCGCCGGCATGCGGGCTTATGTGGCCTGGGCGGTGGTGCACCGCCAGCGCTGCATGGCCGACTGCGTGCACAGCGCGCAGCAGGCCCTGTGGCAGGAGCCCCCGGTGCAGCCCCCGCGCGAGCACCGGGTGGGCATCGCCGGCTTCGGCACCCTGGGCCGGGCCTGCGCCGAGGGCCTGGCAGCGCTGGGCTACAGCGTGCGCGGCTGGCGCCGCCACGATGATGGCCGGCCTGCGCCGCAGGGCGTTGAGCTGTACCACGGCGAGGCCGCCCGCGCCGAGTTCCTGGCCGGCTGCGACACGCTGGTGAACCTGCTGCCCCTGACGCCCCAGACCCGCGACCTGCTGGATGCCCGCTGGTTCAGCCAGATGCCCCGTGGTGCGCACCTGATCAACGTCGGCCGCGGCGACCATGTGGTGGACGCGGACCTGCTGGCGGCGCTGGACAGCGGCCAGCTCGGCGCCGCGACGCTGGACGCCTTTCGTTGCGAGCCGCTGCCGCCCGCGCACCCGTTCTGGGGCCATCCGCGCATCCTCGTCACGCCGCACATCGCCACCCGCACCGCGCCGCAGGCGATCGCCCGCCAGACCCTGGCCAACCTGGCGGCCGTGCGCGCCGGTCAGGCCGCCCAGGTGGCCGTCGACCGCCACCGCGGCTACTGACACAGCCCGAACCCATCCCCGCCCATGACCACCCCCCAAGATCTGCACGGCCTGGACGTCCAGGCCCACCTGCACCCGTACACCAATGCCGCGGCCCATGCCGACGTCGGCCCGCTGATGATCGAGCGCGGCGACGGCGTGCATGTGATCGACCATGCCGGCCGCCGCTACATCGAAGGCATGTCGGGCCTGTGGTGCGCGTCGCTGGGCTTCAGCCACCCGCGGCTGGTGGCCGCAGGCACCCAGGCGCTGCAGACGCTGCCCTACTACCACACGTTCAACCACCGATCCAACCCGGCGGTGGCGCAGCTGGCCGCGCGCCTGAAGTCGCTCGCGCCGGTGCCCATGGCACGCGTCTTCTTCGCCAACTCGGGGTCGGAGGCCAACGACACCGCGGTCAAGATGGTGTGGTACCACTTCAATGCGTTGGGCCTGCCGCGCAAGAAGAAGATCCTGGCACGCCAGCGGGCCTACCACGGCGTGACGGTGGCCAGTGCCTCGCTCACCGGCCTGCCGGCCAACCATGCGGACTTCGACCTGCCGCTGCCCCGCATGCTGCATGTGGACTGCCCGCATCACGGCCGCGGCGCGCTGCCCGGCGAAAGCCCCGAGGCCTTCGCCACCCGGCTGGCCGAGCAGCTGGACGCCCGCATCCGCGAAGAAGGGCCCGACACCGTGGCGGCCTTCATCGCCGAGCCGGTGATGGGTGCCGGAGGCGTGGTGGTGCCACCGCCGACCTACTTCGAGAAGATCCAGGCCGTGCTGCAACGCCACCAGGTGCTGCTCATCGCCGACGAAGTGATCTGCGGTTTCGGCCGCACCGGTCAGATGTGGGGCAGCCAGACCTTCGGCCTGCGGCCCGACATCCTCACCTGCGCCAAGGCGCTGTCTTCCGGCTATGTGCCGATCTCGGCGGTGATGGTCAACGACCGCATCAACGACACGCTCACCGCCAACAGCCAGCGCATCGGCAGCTTCGGCCACGGCTACACCTACTCGGGCCACCCGGTGGCGGCGGCGGTGGCCCTCGAGACGCTGCGCGTGTATGAGGACGAAGGCATCGTGCAGCGGGTGCAGGCGCTGGCACCGGGCTTCCAGGCGGCGCTGCGGGGCTTTGCCGAGCGCAGCGTGGTCGGCGAGGTGCGGGGCGTCGGCCTGATCGGCGCCATCGACCTGGTGGCCGATTCCATCACCCGCGAGCCTTATCCAACCGCGGCCAAGGCGGGCGCCCGCCTGGCGGCGCTGGCGCAGGAAGAAGGGCTGATCGTGCGTGCCATGGGCGACACGGTGGCCCTGTGCCCGCCGCTGATCATCAGCGTGGAAGAACTGGCCAGCCTGTTCGAGCGGCTGCACCGCGCCTTCGACCGCTTCGAGGCGGCGGCATGAAAGCCTTCTTCTGCCCCGACCAGCTGCTGCATGTGCCGCAGCAGTTCATGCGGCTGGGCCGCCTGCACAGGCCGGCCGACGTGCCGGCCCGCGCCGAGGCGTTGTGCCGCACGCTGCAGCAGCTCGGCCTGCCGCCCGAGTGCCCGCCCGAGGCCGGCCGTGCCGCACTGGAGGCGGTGCACAGCCCGGCCTACCTCGACTACCTGCAAACGGCCTGGCCGCGCTGGCAGCAGCTCAGCGCCCCTGGCGCCGCAGGCGTGGAGCCCGGCCCCGAAGTGCTGCCCAACCTGTCGCCCTACCCGCACATGCGCTGGCACACCGGCGGCACCGTCCGACCGCCCTGCCCTGCCACCGCGCTGGTGCCGCAGACGGGCTGGTACATCAGCGACCTGGCCTGCCCCATCGGCCCACACACCTGGCGGGCCGTGCTGCGCGCCGCCCACACCGCGCAAGCCGCGGCCCAGGCCGTGCTGGCCGGCGCGCCGACGGCCTATGCGCTGTGCCGTCCTTCGGGCCACCATGCCCATGCCGACCGGGCCAGCGGCTTCTGCTACGTGAACAACAGTGCCGTGGCCGCGCAGCAGCTGGCCGCCGCCTGGGGGCGCGTGGCCGTGCTCGACGTCGATGCCCACCACGGCGACGGCACGCAGCAGATCTTCTGGGAGCGCGGCGACGTGTTCACCGCCAGCACCCATGCCGATCCGGCGGCCTACTACCCCTTCTACACCGGCTACGCCGATGAGCGCGGCGCCGGCGAAGGTGAAGGCTGCAACCTCAACCTGCCGCTGGCCCATGGCAGCGGCGAAGCCGAGTTCCTTTCGGCGCTTGACCAAGCCTGCCAGGCCATTGCCGACCACCGCCCGCGCGCGCTGGTGCTGGCGCTGGGATTCGACACCCACCGCGACGACCCGATCAGCGTGCTGCGCTTCGACTTCTCGACCTACCGCGCCATCGGCGAGCGGGTGCGTGCGCTGGGCCTGCCCACCGTGGTGGTGCAGGAAGGCGGCTACCAGGTCGACGTGCTGGCACCGGGCCTGCGCGCGCTGCTGCAGGGCCTGGGTGTGGCCACCGCATGAACAAGACCACAGCAGCCCTTCAACCAGAGCCCGACATGCCCGACTGCCCCACCTGCGGCTTCTCGATCAACGCCGACCGCCTGTGGGCCTCCTTGATGGAGCTCGCCCGCATCGGCGCCACGCCGGCCGGTGGCAACGCCCGCCTGGCGTTGACGGCACTCGACGGCCAGGGCCGCGACCTGCTGGTGCGCTGGATGCGCGAAGCCGGCCTGCAGGTGCGGGTGGACGCCGTGGGCAACATCTTCGGCGTGCGGCCGGGCCGCAGCGGCAGCGATGCGCCGGTGGCCACCGGCAGCCACATCGACACCCAGCCCACCGGCGGCAAGTTCGACGGCTGCTACGGCGTGCTGGCGGGGCTGGAGGTGATGCGCTGCCTGCAGGAACGCGGCATCGAGACCGAGGCACCGCTGGCCCTGGTCATCTGGACCAACGAAGAAGGCAGCCGCTTCGTGCCGGTGATGATGGGCTCGGGGGTGCACTGCGGCGTGTTTCCGCTGGAGACGGCGCTGGCCGCCACCGACCTGGCCGGGCTCAGTGTGCGTGACGAGCTGCAGGCCATCGGCTATGGCGGCGGCGAGCCCATCGGCAGCGTGCAACCGCGCTGCTACATCGAGGCCCACATCGAGCAGGGGCCGGTGTTGGAGGCAGGCCGCCAGGTGGTGGGTGTGGTGACGGGCTCGCTGGGGCTGCGCTGGTACGACGTGGTGGTGCAGGGCCAGGAAGCGCATGCCGGCCCGACGCCCATGCCGCTGCGTCGCGACGCGCTGCGCGGCGCGGCGCGGCTGATCGACCAGGTGCTGGCCATCGGCCATGACCCGGCCTTCGCACCGCATGGCCGCGCCACGGTCGGCCAGGTGCAGGTGCACCCCAACTCGCGCAACGTGATCCCGGGCCGGGTGCACTTCACAGTGGACCTGCGCCACCAGGAAACCCCGGTGCTGGACGTGATGGAGCAACGCCTGCGAGCCCTGGTCGACCGGCCCGACGCCGGGCTGACGGTGCAGCTGCACGAGGTGCAGGCCTTTGCGCCCACGCCCTTCGACCCCGCGCTGGTGGCGCGGGTACGCGCCCATGCGGCGGCACGCGGCCATGCCCACCAGGACATCGTCACCGGCGCCGGCCACGACGCCGTGTACATGGCCCGCGTGGTGCCCACCGCGATGATCTTCGTGCCCTGCAAGGACGGCATCAGCCACAACGAGGCCGAGGACGCCGATCCGGCCCACCTGGCCGCCGGGGCCGACGTGCTGCTGGACACGCTGCTGCAGCAGGCCGGCGTGGCGGGGCGGCAGCGCCCATGAACGGCCGCACCGCTGCTGCGCGGCGCGCCCAGGGCGTTGGCTGCTTCCTGCTGGCGCTGGCCGGCTTTGCCGCCTACGATGCCTTCGCCAAGCACATGGTGGCGGTGCATCCGCCCGCGCTGGTGAACCTGGGCCGCTATGTCGCCGTGTGCAGCATGGCGCTGGCGGTGCTGCTGCGGCACGGCCAGTGGCGGCTGTGGCGGGCACCTCACCAGCGGCTGCTGCTGGCCCGCAGCCTGATGCTGGGCGTGGTGGCCACCTGCTTCATGACGGCGCTGGTGACCATGCCGCTGGCCGAGGCCACGGCCATCTACTTCACCGCGCCGCTGTTGATGGTGGCCCTGTCGCCCTGGATGCTGGGCGAGCCGGTGCGGCGCGCCGAGTGGGCCGCGGTGTGGCTGGGCTTTGCCGGCATGCTGTGCATCGTGCGGCCGGGAGGCAGCCTGCCCTGGACAGGCACCACGCTGATGGCGGTGGCCGCCGTCTGCTATGCCCTCTTCCAGTTGCTCACGCGGCGCCTGTCGGGCCGGGTGCCGGCGCCGGTGCAGTTCTCGTACATGGCGGTGGTGTGCCTGGCGGTGACCTCGCTGCCGATGCTGTTCGGTCCGCTGCCGCCCTGGCCGGGCGCTGCGGCCTTCGGCCTGCTGGTGGCTGGCGGCTTCGTGAGCGGCGCGGCCCAGCTGCTGCTGCTGGCGGCCTTCCGGCGTGCCGAGCTGGCCACGCTGGCCCCCTTGAACTACCTGCAACTGCTGATGGCGGTCATGATCAGCGCCTGGTGGTTCGGCCGCACGCCCGACGGACCCGCGCTGGCCGGCATCGGCCTGATCGCGCTGGCCGGCGTGTGGCTGGCCCGCGCCCGACACCTTCCTGCACCGCAGACATGACGACGACCTTCGACACCCACGACTCCGCCAGCCCCTTTCTCTCCATCCAGATGCCCGACCTGGTGGCGGTGGTCGAAACCCAGCTGCGCACCGCCATCCTCAATGGCCGCATCGCCCCGGGCGAGCGCATCGTCGAAGCCGAGGTGGCCCGCCAGATGGGCATCAGCCGCGCGCCGGTGCGCGAAGCGGCACGCCGCCTGGAAAGCGCCGGCCTGCTGGTGGCGCGCCGCGGCCATGGCTTTGCGGTGCGCGAGTTCACGGCACGCCAGGTGGAAGACCTGTACCAGGTGCGCATCGAGCTGGAGCTGATGGCCTGCCGGCTGGTGTGCCAGCAGGCCTCGGACGAGGCCCTGGCCCAGCTGGAGCCGGAGGTCGACGCGATGGTGGCGCGTGCCGTCAGCCTGAGCCGCGCCGAGCGGGTGGCGCTGGACCTGGGCTTTCACAAGCGGCTGGTGGCCTTGTCGGGCAACGAGTACCTGCAGCGCCTGTACCAGCAGCTGAGCCACGAGGTGCAGCTGTTCCTGGCCCTCACCGAAGACACCTACGGCGACATCGCCAGCCTGGCCGACACGCACCGACCCATCGCCCGGGCCCTGGCCGCGCGCGACGCGGAAGCGGCCTGCGCCGCGCTGCGCTACCACCTCGACGTGGCCCTGGAGCATGTGCGCGCCCTGTGCGGCGCCGGCCCCGAAGCCACCGGCTGACCGCCCCGAATCCCTTCCACGCCCGCACCTCCAGAAGCCGCATGCACGTCATCCACAGCCCCCACCACCGCGGGCACGACCCCCAGCAGTTCATCGTGCGCGGCCGCTTCCAGCGCAGCAACGAGCAGCCCGAGCGGGCCGACCGCCTGTTGCAGGCCGCCCAGGCTGCAGGCCTGCAGCCGCTGGAGCCGGAGGATTTCGGGCCGGGCCCGCGCGCGGCGATCCACACGCCCGAGTACCTGCACTTCCTGGCCACCGCGTGGGAACGCTGGCAGGCCCTGCCCCAGGCTTCGGACGAGGTGCTGCCCAACGTGCACCCGTTTCCGGGCCAGCCCTTCACCTACCCCGACAGCCTGGTAGGCCAGGCCGGCTACCACCTGGGCGACATGGCCTGTGCGCTGGGGCGGCACACCTGGCAGGCGGCGCTGTGGTCGGCCCACTGCGCCACCCACGGCGCACGCCTGCTGCTGCAAGGTGAGCGTGCGGCCTACGCGCTGTGCCGGCCGCCCGGGCACCATGCCTACGCCGACCGGGCCAACGGCTTCACCTACCTCAACAACGCGGCCATCGCGGCGCAGGTGCTGCGCGAGCGGCATGCACGGGTCGCCATCCTGGACATCGACGTGCACCATGGCAATGGCACGCAGGGCGTGTTCTGGCGGCGGCGCGATGTGCTCACGGTGTCGCTGCATGGCGACCCGCACTTCTGCACGCCTTTCTTCACCGGCCACGCGCATGAGCGTGGCGAGGGCGACGGACTGGGCTTCAACCTCAACATCCCGCTGGCGCGCGGCACCGGCGATGCCGCCTACCGCCAGGCACTGGCCGGCGCCTTGCAGCAGATCCGCCACTACGCCCCGGGTGCGCTGGTGGTGGCGCTGGGCCTGGACGCCCATGAGCGCGACCCCTACCAGGCGCTGGCCCTCAGCACCGCCGCCTTTGCCGACCTGCTCGGCGACATCGCCCGGCTGGGCCTGCCGACGCTGCTGGTGCAGGAAGGCGGCTACCTGTCCGACGACCTCGGCCCCAACCTGCGCAGCGCCCTGCGTGGCTTCCTGGCCGCCGCCTGACATCGCCTGCCATGCCTTTGCCTCCCTCCGACGACGACCTGCCCTTCGATGCCCGCCCCGAGGCCGCCGTGCTGGCCGCCGAAGCCGCGCCCGTGCCGCCCGACTGGGTGGCCGACCATCTGCAGCGCCACTGGGGCGTGGCCGGCGAACTGCAGCCGCTCTCCGGCGAGCGTGACGTCAACCACCGCCTGCGGCTGGCGGACGGTGGCCAGTGGCTGGTGAAGGTGTCGCATCCGGTGGAGCCGCCGGTGGTCACCGACTTCCAGACGCAGGCCCTGCTGCACCTGGCCCGCCAGGCCCCCGAGCTGCCGGTGCAGCGGCTGGCGCCCACGCGGGCCGGCGAGCCGGCCGCGACGGCGCGGGCGCCCGACGGCCGGCCGCGGGTGCTGCGGCTGATCAGCTGGCTGGAAGGCTTGCCGATGCCGCTGGCCCGGATGGACGCCGACGGCCGCGCCCGCCAGCGCGACAGCGTGGCCGCGCTGCTGGCGCGCCTGGACCAGGCGCTGGCCGGGCTGTCGCACCCTGCCGCTGCGCTGGCATTGCCCTGGGACATCTCGCGCGCCCAGCAGGTGCGCAGCCTGTTGCAGGCCCTGCCCGACACCGGCCAGCGGCAATGCGCGCTGGCGGCGCTGGCGGTGTTCGAGGCCGATGCCCGGTCGCAGCTCGGCCAGCTGCCCCGGCAGCCGATCCACAACGACTTCAACATCCACAACCTGCTGGTGGACCCGCAGGATCCGCAGCGCCTGTGCGGCGTGCTGGACTTCGGCGACATGCTGGCCGCGCCCCGCGTCAACGACCTGGCCGTGGCCGCGGCCTACCAGCTCGAGCCTGACGGCGATGCGCTGGCCACCGTGGCCGGCTTTGCCGCCGCCTACCACCGGGTGGCGCCGCTGCAGCCGCTGGAACTCGACCTGCTGTGGCCGCTGGTGCAGGCGCGGCTGGCCATGGTGGTGGCCATCAGCAGCTGGCGCGCCGCACGCCAGCCGCAGCAGGCGGCCTACCTGATGCGCAACAACGCGGTGTCCTGGGCGCGGCTGCATGCCTGCGCCGACATCACCACCCGGCATGCGCGCGAGGCGCTGCACGCCGCCTGCCGACTGTGAGCCCCATGCCCATGACCCCACTGCCGCCCGCCGCCCCCGATGCCCGTGACCTGCTGGCCCGCCGACAGCGCCTGCTCGGGCCTGCCTACCGGCTGTTCTACGACCAGCCGCTGCACCCGGTGCGCGGCGAAGGCGTGTGGCTGTTCGATGCCGACGGCCGCCGCTACCTGGACGCCTACAACAACGTGGCCAGCGTGGGCCATGGCCACCCGCGGGTGGTGCAGGCCATCGCCGCGCAGGCCGCGCGGCTGAACACCCACACCCGTTACCTGCACGACACGGTGCTGGACTGCGCCGAGCGACTGCTGGCCACGCTGCCCGCCGAAGTCGACCAGGTGATGTTCACCTGCACCGGCAGCGAGGCCAACGACCTGGCGCTGCGCATCGCCCGGGCCGCCACCGGCGCACAAGGCCTGATCGTGACCCGTTGGGCTTATCACGGCGTCACGGAGTCCACGGCCGAGGCATCGCCCTCGCTGGGCGCCGGCATGCAGCTGGGCGAACGGGTGCGCACCGTGGACCTGCCCTTCCAGGCGCCCCAGCGCGCCGGTGAGCCGGTGCCGGACGTGGCCACCGCGGGCGCCGCATTCGCGCGCTCGGTGCAGGCGGCCATCGACGACCTGGCGCTGCACGGCATGAAGCCGGCGGCCCTGCTGATCGACGGCGTGTTGTCCAGCGACGGTGTGTGGACCGACCCCGCCGGCTTTCTGGCGCCGGCGGTGCAGGCCATGCGCGCGGCCGGCGGCCTGTACATCGCCGACGAGGTGCAGGCCGGCTTCTGCCGCACCGGCGACGCCTTCTGGGGCTTTGCCCGACATGGCAGCAGGACGGTGCCCCTGGTGCCCGACATCGTGACCATGGGCAAGCCGATGGGCAACGGCCATCCGGTGGCCGCGGTCGCGCTGCGCCGCGACGTGCTGGCGCCGTTCGCGGCCCGCTGCCGCTACTTCAACACCTTCGGCGGCAACCCGGTGGCCATGGCGGCCGCGCTGGCCGTGCTCGACGTTCTGCAGGACGAAGGCCTGCAGGCGCGTGCCGCCCGCCTGGGCAGCGACCTGCGAGCCTCGCTGGCCGAGCTGGGTCGGCGCCATGCCTGCGCAGGGGCGGTGCGCGGCGCGGGCCTGTTCATCGGCTTCGACCTGGTGCAGCCGCAGGACAGGCACTCGCCGGCCCCCGACATCGCCCGGCAGGTGGTCAACCGCATGCGCGAACTGGGCGTGCTGGTGTCGGCCACCGGCGAGGCCGCCAGCACCCTGAAGATTCGCCCGCCACTGGTGTTCGAGCCTGCGCATGCGCAGCAGCTGGTGCAGATGCTGGACCAGGCCCTGGCGGAGGCCATGCGATGAGCCAGCCCCACCGCCCGCTGCCCGACGTGGCGCAACTGCAAGGCGCCGTGCAGGCGCTGCTACCCTGGATGGTGCAGACCTTGAGCGAGCTGGTGGCCGCGCCCAGCCTGTCGGGCGCCGAGCAACCCGCGGTGGACGTGTTCGAAGCGCAGCTGCGTGCACTCGGCCTGGTACCCGAACGCATCCGCCTCGACAGCCGGCAGCTCGAAGGGCTGCCGCTGTTCTCCTGCCCGTGCGATCCGGACGGAGGCCGCGACAACCTGCTGGCCCGGCACCTGCCGCCCGGCCATGACGACGGCGCTGAAGACCGGCCGCGTGGCCGCTCTTTGCTGTTCAACGGCCACCTGGACGTGGTGCCCGCCGGACCCGAGGCGCTGTGGCAGCACCCGCCGTTTGAACCGCGCGTGGTGGACGGCTGGCTGCAGGGCCGCGGCGCCGGCGACATGAAAGGCGGCCTGGTGTGCGCGCTGGCCGCCTACAAAGCGCTGGCCGAGCTGGGCTGGCAACCGGCGGGCATCGTGGGCTTCAATGCGGTGGTCGATGAAGAAAACACCGGCAACGGCACGCTGGCCACGGTGCATGCGCTGCGGCAGTCGCTGGCCCGGGCGCGGCTGACCGACTTCGATGCGGTGATCATCCCCGAGCCCTTTGGCGAGACCCTGATGCGCGCCCAGGTGGGTGTGCTGTGGCTGCAGGCCACGCTCACCGGCCGGCCGGCGCACGTGGGCTACATGCGCAGCGGCCTCAACCCGATCGAGGCGGCCTACGAGGTGCTGCAGGACCTGCGCCGGCTGCAGCAGGCGTGGAACGAACCCCAGGCCCGGCCACCCGAATTCCGCGACGTGGCGCAGCCGATCAACATCAACCTCGGCCGCATCGAGGGCGGCGAATGGACCTCGTCGGTGCCGTGCACCTGCACCCTGCACCTGCGCGTGGGCTTCTACCCCGGCCAGGACCCGGCCGATGTGCGCCAACAGGTGGAAGAGCGCATCCGCGCCTGCGCCGCGCGCCTGGATGACGGCCTGCGCGTGCAGTTCGGGCGCGCGGGCTTCCAGGCGCCCGGCTGCGTGTACGACCTCGACAGCCCGCCCCTGCAGGCCCTGGCCCAGGCCCATGCGGAGGTCCACGGCCGCCCACCCGAGACACTGGCCTGCACCGCCACCACCGACGGGCGCCACTTTGCGCTGGGCACCGACCTGCCGGTGACCAACTACGGGCCGGTGGCCCGCGCCATCCACGGCCTGGACGAAGCGGTGGAGCTGGCGAGCATGCAGCGGGTGGCCACGGTGATGGCGCGACACATCCAGACCTGGTGCGGGCTCGTGGCGCGCTGATGGCAGACCCGGATCTGGCCCACAACAGCGGCCTCAAGGAACGGCTTCCGGCGGTTGGCCGACATGGCGGGTGAATGCGCCACCCGAGCAGGTACTCCATCGGCGCCACGCCCACCAGGCGGCTGAAGCGGGCGCGACGCGCAGCACTGCGACTACCCGCTGCCTGACATGTGTGAGGTGCTGAACAGCACGAGCGGGAGCATCGCATCGGGCTGCGCCGGGGCTAGCCGTCGGGCACGGGGTCGACAAAGCACCTGGCGTTGTGCTCGAAGTTCAGGCGCAGGGCATGAACGCAGTGCAGCGCAACGCCCACTGACCAGCTGCTTCAGCGCAGCAGTTGCGCGCCAGGCAGTTGGGCTGCGGCCGGGTCAAATGTCATGAAGAGCTGCCGGCGGAGCAGCCCGGCCTTGGCGGCCAGCATGCAGTCGGTGAAGCCGGCCTTGGATTCCTTCCAGCGAAACAAGGCCTCTTCCAGCGCGGCCTCGTCCTCGTGCTGCAGTCCGTCGGTCTCCAGCAGCTGCGTGAAGGCGCGGACGATCGCGCCCTTGTCGATCCTGTAACGGCAGCGCAGCACCCACTCCGTCTCCAGCATCACGCCGAACAGCAGCATCACCGGCACGCCACCCTCTTCGGCCACGGCCATCAAGCGGCTGGCGGCCTTGAACTGGGCCGGGTCGTCGCGCACCAGCCAGCGAACCAGCACGTTGGTGTCGATGGCGATGCCAACGGTCACCGGCGCAGGTCCCTCAAAGGCACCGACGGTTGTCCAGGCCGCGTCAGCATCCCGGCCGATTCGCTGAGCTTGCGATGCTTGACCCGCATCACCACCGTGCCGTCGCTCAGCTGAGAAAAGCTGAGCTTGGCGCCCGCCTCCAGCCCGAGGCTGACCCGCAGTTCCTTGGGCAAGGTGACTTGACCTTTCGAGGTCAGGGTGGCCTCCGATGTCATCATCGACTCCTTACGTTTTCTGGAAAAGTAAGGAATCGTCAAGACGATGTCAAGGCGCGCTGGTCATGCGGCCTGCGCGCGCCCGCAACCGGTCACGAGCTGCCGCCCCGCCACCACTGCCTGAGCCAGTGGATCACCGCCATCGAAGCCGGGCCGCGGAAGTCGCCTCGGATATAGGCGAACACCAGCGCGGCCACGCTGCGCCGGGCCACCCACCGGTCCACCGACGCCACGCTGTGCAGGGGTCGTGGCTGACCTTCGGCGTCGTGCGCGGGCGCCCGCTCGGGCGGCGACTCGCACCTTGAAGACGTGCTTTCCATG
>NZ_CAXFDV010000293.1:0-2681 GCF_964001545.1 uncultured Aquincola sp. | reverse complement strand
CTGTGGCAGGGCGGCCTGCCCGAGCGCGACGTGCAGCTGGACATCGTGCGCGAAGGCGAGCCCCAGCGCGTGACGCTGCACAGCGTGGACCGCATGAAGACGCTGCGGCGGGCGCAGGGGATATAGCTGCCAGCGATCAGATGCCCTGGAAAAGGCAATCCAGAGCGCTGACCACGACATCGGCTTGGTCCACGGGGCGAGCCTTCTCAGGGCCGAGCACGCGGCGCGGCACGGCAGCCAGGAACTGAGTGGCCATCAAGTATTCCACGCCGTCGATCTTGAACACGGGATTGAGCACCCTGGCTGGCTTGGGTGCCTGGGCCAGCGGGAGCAGCGGCACGACGACGCGAGTATTCAGATCCGACAGCAGGTTGGCCTGCACATCCAGCAGCAGCCCGGCATCGTCTGAGTTGGCATACACATGGAACCTGGCCATGCTCAAAAGAGGCGATAACGGTCCAACGGCAATCCGTTCTGTTCGACGAAGGCGTTGGAGCTTTGCAGCGCTTCCTGATTTTCAGCCACCCAACGCGCCTGGCGATGTTGGTTGACGGCGGCGGCTATGCCCGATGCAGCGGCCTGAGACAGGTTGATGCCCAGGCTTCGCGCTTCGTCGATCAGGTCAGCCGGCAGGCTTACCTTGGCCGGCTGGTGTGATCGGGCGTGAGGCATGGCTTTGGAAGAAGTGAGGCGTGCAGGTACTCATTGTGCGCATGCAGACTACCCTCTGCCGCCCTCACCGCCCTGGCGTCCTGACCCCTTCAAAGCGCAGGCACTGCTGGCGCACCACCTCGGGCAGGTACTGCTCGCGCTGCTGGGTGGCGCGCAGCCAGCCGGCGTCGCTGGGCTGGTCGCGGGTGAGCTGGTCGCGCAGCAGCAGCAGGCCTTTTTCGGCGCGCAGCTCGATGGCGTGCATCTCCACCTGCTGCAGGGTCTGCGCGATCAACTGGCGCAGCGGCTTGTGCTCGGCGGTGCGCGGGTCCACCACCTCGCCGTCCAGCCCGAAGCGGCAGGCCTGGAAGCGGTTGTAGCTGTAGACCAGGTAGTCGTCGTCCAGCGGCTCGAACGGCCTTTCGGTCAGCAGCCAGCGGGCCACGCACTGCAGGTACACCGCGATGGCGGCGGCCTTTTCCACCGTCAGCGGCACGTCCATCACCCGCACCTCGATCGTGCCGAACTCGGGCTTGGGCCGGATGTCCCAGTAGAAGTCCTTCATCGACTTGACGACGCCGGTGTGCTCCATCTTGCTGAAGAAGTGCTCGAACTCGCTCCACTTCAGCATGAAGGGCGCCCGGCCCGACAGCGGAAAGGCCGACACGGTGTTCAGCCGCGACGACTCATAGCCGGTGTCGCTGCCCTGGATGTAGGGCGACGAGGCCGACAGCGCGATGACGTGCGGCACATAGCGGCTGAGCGCATGCAGCAGCCACAGCGCGTCGTCGGGCGACGGGCAGCCGATGTGCACATGCTGGCCGAACACGGTGAACTGCTTGCTCAGGTAGCCGTACAGCTGCGAGACCTGCAGGTAGCGCGGCGTGTCGACGATGCGGCGCTGGCTCCAGTCCTGGAAGGCATGGGTGCCGCCACCGCACAACCGCAGGTTGAGCTGACCGGCGCTGTCCACCAGCGCGTCGCGCACGTCGCTCAGCTGCGTGATCACGTCGTGGTGGCGCTCGCAGATGCCGGTGGACGTCTCGATCATGCTGCTGGTGATCTCGGGCTTCACGTCGGCCTCGAGCTGGTGGCGCTCCATCACGCGCAGCAGGTCGGTGGCGCCGTTGGTCAGGTCGTAGTCATGGCGGTTGACGATCTGCAGCTCCAGCTCCACCCCCATGGTGAAGGCCTTGGACGAGGCAAAGGCTTCGAGACTCATGATGGAGCTCCCTCCCGCTGCGCGGGATCCCTCCGAGAGGGAGGAGCACCGCCTTCGGGCGGCCGTGCGGCGTTGCTCATTGACTCTCCTTCTCGATCTCGCCCACCGCGCGCAGGCTGTACATCACCACCAGCGGCGATGGCAGCTCGATGAAGGCCAGCATGGCCAGCACGAAGGGCATCAACGCGGGGCCGACGGCCGGGTGGGCGACGCCGAAGTCCAGCGCCATCACCCAGGCCGTGGCCGACAGCGGCAGCAGCGAAGCGCCCAGCGCGCCGGCCTGCTTCCAGGCCAGGCCGCTGGGCCGCGCCAGCGCGAACACCGCCGCGAACTTGGCCACCCAGCGCACCAGCACCAGCACTGCCGCCACCAGGCCGGCAGTGGCCAGCGCCGATGGCGACCAGCCCGAGCCCACCGCCACGAACAGCACCAGCACCAGCACGCCACCCACGGTGCCGAAGTGCCGCGGCCACACCCAGGGCCGGTCGGTGCGGTTGCGCAGCCACAGGCCGGCCAGCAGTGGCACCAGCAGCAGCGAGAGCTTCAGCGTCTTGGCCAGCACCAGCGCCACCATCACGCAGCCCAGCACCAGCACCACCGAGTTCTCGTTGCGCAGGTCGAGACGCCACGCAATGAGGGCCAGCAGCGAGCCCAGCGCCGCCCCCAGCAAAAAGGAGCCGAAGAACGAGACGATGACCTCGGGCAGCGCACTCAGCCAGGTGCCGGGGTCGCTGAGCAGCAGGCCGGCACTCAGCAGCTTGAGCGCCAGCACCGCATACAGCGTGTTCAGCGCCGACAAGGCCATCAG
>NZ_CAXFDV010000292.1:0-3883 GCF_964001545.1 uncultured Aquincola sp. | reverse complement strand
CTTCGCGCAGCGATCCGCCCGACTGGGCGGTGCTGCAAAAGCCGGTGCTGTGGGGCGCCGGCGCCGTGCTGCTGGCCGCGCTGGTGGTGTACCTGCTGCCCGAGCGCGCGCTCGACCGCCTGACCGGCGCCGAGCGCAGCGCCGCCGGCAGTGCTGGCGAGGTGGTGGGGGCCGCCGCCAATGGCGCCTCCGGCGTCGTCAACGAGGTGATCGAAGCGGCTTCGGCCGCGATCGAGACCGTGCATTCGGTGCCATCGCCGGCGGAGCAGGGCGCTTCGGCCGTCGTGGCCGGGTCCACCCCGGCGCCGAACACCAGCACCAGCACCATCACCACCGTGGTGCCGCCGTCCACGCCCGCCGCACCGGCCGCTTCGGCCGCGGTGGCCGCCACCCGGCCGGCCGCCAGTGCACCGGCGGCCGTGGCCGACCCCACCGCGCCGGCCGCCGGTGCCCTGGTGCTGCGTGCCACCGCCCAGAGCTGGGTCGAGGTGCGCGACCGCGCCGGCAAGGTGCTGCTGTCGCGCACGCTGCAACCCGGCGAAACAGTCGGCGTGGATGGGGACATCCCCCTGAAGGCGACAATCGGCAACGCCGCCGGTACCCAGGTCACGTTCCGCGGCCAGCCGGTCGACACGTCGACCACCCGGGACAACGTGGCCCGGCTCGAACTCAAGTGAATGCCATGAACACCGCCCCCGACGCCGCCTCTTTCGACGGCAACGACGACCTCATCGAAGTGGCCAATCCGCGGCCGCGCCGCTCGCGCCAAGCGCGCGTGGTGTGGGGCGACCGGGTGGTGACCGTGGGCGGCGACGCGCCGGTGCGCGTGCAGTCGATGACCAACACCGACACGGTGCAGGTCATTGAAACCGCGATCCAGGTCAAGGAGCTGGCCCAGGCCGGCTCGGAGATGGTGCGCATCACCGTCAACACGCCCGAGGCGGCGCAGGCGGTGCCGCACATCCGCGAGCAGCTCGACCGCATGGGCGTGGACGTGCCGCTGATCGGCGACTTCCACTACAACGGCCACCGGCTGCTGACCGAGTTTCCGGACATGGCGCAGGCCTTGTCCAAGTACCGCATCAACCCCGGCAACGTGGGCAAGGGCGACAAGCGCGACCGCCAGTTCGCGATGATGGTCGAGGCCGCCGCCAAGTACGGCAAGGCGGTGCGCATCGGCGTCAACTGGGGCAGCCTGGACCAGGAACTGCTGGCCTCGCTGATGGACGACAACGCCCGCCGCGCCGCCCCATGGGACGCCAAGCAGGTGATGTATCAGGCGCTGGTGCAATCGGCGCTCGAGTCGGCCAGCTACGCCCGTGAAGTGGGCCTGGATGCCAACCAGATCATCATCAGCTGCAAGGTCAGCGGCGTGCAGGACCTGATCTCGGTCTACCGCGCGCTGGCCCGCCGCTGCGACTACGCCCTGCACCTGGGCCTGACCGAAGCCGGCATGGGCACCAAGGGCACGGTGGCGTCGGCCACCGCGCTGTCCATTCTGCTGCAGGAAGGCATCGGCGACACCATCCGCGTGAGCCTGACGCCGCAGCCCGGCGAGGCCCGCACCCAGGAAGTGGTGGTGGCCGGCGAGATCCTGCAGGCCCTGGGCCTGCGCAGCTTCAATCCCAGCGTCACCGCCTGCCCGGGTTGCGGCCGCACCACCAGCACCACCTTCCAGGAGCTGGCCAAGCAGATCGACGACCACCTGCGCGCCAGCATGCCGGTATGGAAGGCGCGCTACCCCGGCGTCGAGACGCTGAAGGTGGCGGTGATGGGCTGCATCGTCAACGGCCCGGGCGAAAGCAAGCATGCCGACATCGGCATCAGCCTGCCCGGCACCGGCGAGGCGCCGGCCGCTCCGGTGTTCATCGACGGCGAAAAGGCGCTGACGCTGCGCGGCGAAGGCATCGCCACCGAATTCCAGAAGATCGTCGAGGGCTACATCGAAAAGCGCTTCGGCGCCGCGGCCTGACGACCGGCCGGCCTGCCGCGCACGGCGGGCTGCGCCGCTGCTTAAAAGAACCGGCCGCCTGCGGCCCCAACGCATTGCCGAAATGTCTGAACGACTGAGTGCCGTCAAGGGCATGAACGACCTGCTGCCGCCCGACTCCGCCCGCTGGGAGTGGGTGGAAGCCACGCTGCGCAGCCTGATGCACCGCTACGGCTACCAGAACGTGCGCACGCCCATCGTCGAGCCCACGGCGCTGTTCGTGCGCGGGCTGGGCGAAGTGACCGACATCGTCGAGAAGGAGATGTACTCCTTCGAAGACCGCCTCAACGGCGACCAGCTGACGCTGCGGCCCGAAGGCACGGCCGGCGTGGTGCGGGCGATGAACGAGCACAGCTTTCTGCGTGAAGGCGGCCGGCGACTCTTCTACATCGGCCCGATGTTCCGCCACGAGCGGCCGCAGAAGGGCCGCTACCGCCAGTTCCACCAGGCGGGTGTGGAAGTGCTGGGCTTTCCCGGCCCCGACGTCGATGCCGAGATCATCCTGCTGCTGCGCGCGCTGTGGCGCGAGCTGGGGCTGGTGGAAGGCCGCGACCTGTCGCTGGAGATCAACAGCCTGGGCCAGCCTGACGAGCGCCGCGCCCACCGCGAGGCGCTGATCCGCCACCTGGAGGCGCATGCCGACGTGCTGGACGAAGATGCCAAGCGCCGGCTGCACAGCAACCCGCTGCGGGTGCTGGACACCAAGAACCCGGCGATGCAGCCGGTGGTCGAGGCCGCGCCCCAGCTGATCGACTTCCTGGGTGAGGCTTCGCTGGCGCACTTCAACGGCGTCAAGGCGGTGCTGGATGCAGCGGGCCTGGCCTACCGCGTCAACCCGCGCCTGGTGCGCGGCATGGACTACTACAACCTCACCGTGTTCGAGTGGGTGACCGACAAGCTGGGCGCCCAGGGCACGGTGTGCGGCGGCGGCCGCTACGACGGGCTGATCGAGCAGCTGGGCGGCAAGCCTTCGCCGGGCGTGGGCTGGGGCCTGGGCCTGGAGCGGCTGATGCTGCTGCTGGAAGCCGCGCAGGCGCCGGTGCCGGCCGCGGCGCCCGATGCCTATGCGGTGGTGCCCACGGCCGCCAGCCTGCCGCGCGTGATGCCGGTGCTGGAGGCGCTGCGCGCTGCCGGCGTGGCGGTGGTCATGCATGCCGGCAATACCGAAGGGCAGGGCAGCATGAAGTCGCAGTTCAAGCGGGCCGATGCCAGCGGCGCGCGCTACGCGCTGATCTTCGGCGACGACGAGCTGGCGCGCGGCGAGGTGGCCGTCAAGCCGCTGCGCGATGCGCAGGCCGCGCAGTCGCTGCAGCCGCTGGCCGACGTGGCGGCCTGGGCCGCGCAACTGCGCAACGCATAATCCCGCCTCCTCCGCCCCCGGGCGGCTAGAAGAAGACAAGCATGGCAACCCAACTCGACCTGCAAGAGCAGGAACAGCTCGACGAGCTGAAGGCGTTCTGGAACAAGTACGGCAACCTCATCACCTGGGTGCTGGTGCTGGCCCTGGGCGCCTACGCCGCCTGGACCGGCTGGAACTACTGGCAGCGCAACCAGGGCACCAAGGCCGCGGCCATGTTCGATGCGCTGGACAGCGCCGCCCGCTCGGGCGACGCGGCCCGCGTCACCCAGGTGTTCGGCGACTTGAAGAGCAACTACCCGCGCACCGCCTACGCGGGCCAGGGTGGCCTGCTGGCGGCACAAGCCCAGTTCGGCAAGGGCCAGGCCGACGAAGCTGCCGCCACGCTGGGCTGGGTGGCCGACAACGCCAGCGAGGACGAATACCGCACCGTGGCCAGGCTGCGGCTGGCCGGCATCCTGCTGGACAAGAAGCAGTACGACGAGGCGCTGCGCCAGCTGGACGGCGCCAAGGCCGCCGGCTTCGAGGCGCTGGTG
>NZ_CAXFDV010000291.1:0-9333 GCF_964001545.1 uncultured Aquincola sp. | reverse complement strand
GCGCCCGCCTGCGTCACCAGCTGCGAGCCGCTTTCCACCCGCTCGACGCTGGCGCCGATCAGGCTCTTGATTTCCTTGGCCGCCTCGGCGCTGCGCTGGGCCAGGGTGCGCACCTCGCCGGCCACCACCGCAAAGCCGCGGCCTTGTTCGCCGGCGCGGGCCGCTTCCACCGCCGCGTTCAGCGCCAGGATGTTGGTCTGGAAGGCGATGCCGTCGATGGTGCCGATGATGTCGGCGATCTTGCGCGAGCTGGCGCTGATCTCGTCCATCGTGGCCACCACCTGGCTCACCACGCTGCCGCCCTGGGCCGCGGCGGTGGAGGCCGATTCGGCCAGCGCATTGGCCTGCCGCGCCGAGTCGGAGGTGTGGGTCACGGTGCCGGTCAGCTCCTCCATCGAAGCCGCGGTCTGCTGCAGGTTGGAGGCGGTCTGCTCGGTGCGGGCCGACAGGTCGTGGTTGCCCTCGGCGATCTCGCCCGACGCAGTGGCGATGGAATCGGTGGCCTGGCGCACCTGGCTCACCGTGTGGCGCAGCGCATCGATCATCGTGCCCAGGCCATGCAGCAGGCTGCCCGGCACCTGGGTGCGCACCTGCGTGGCCAGGTTGCCGCGGGCCACTTCGTTCATCGCGGCCAGCGCATCGGCCGGATCGCCCCCGATCTGGCGGATGACGCTGCGGGCCACCGCATAACCGATGCCGCCGATGGCCGCCAGCAGCGCACCGGTGACGGCCAGGCTGCGCAGCAGCGCGGCGCGCACCTCGGCGTCCAGGTCGTCCATGTACAGGCCCGAGCCGATGATCCAGTCCCAGCCCTTGACGGTGGCCACGTACTGCAGCTTGGGCACCGGCTCGGTCTGGCCCGGCCGCGGGAACATCATCGGCACGAAGGCCTTGCCATCCGGTGCACGGTTGGCACCGTTGACCACCGCATCGATCACGTCCAGCCCGGTGCTGTCCTTGATCTTGCCGATCATCGGCTTGCCTTCCCACTCCGCCTTCAGCGGATGGGCCACGCCCACGCCTTGGGTGGACCAGGCGAACACGTATTCCTTGTTGCCCTGGCCGTAGCGGGTCAGGCGGATGGCGTCCTTGGCGGCTTTCTGCGCCTCTTCCAGTGTCATCGCGCCCTTGGCGGCGCGCTCCTGGTAGCCGGCCACCATGGTCTGCGTGGCGGTGACGGCGGTCACCAGCTGTTCCTTGCGCCCCTCGATGATGCTGCTGCGCAGCTGGAGGAACGAAGCGGCCGACAAGGCGGCCAGGCCCGCGATCGACACACCCACCAGCGTGGCGATCTTGCGGTTGAAGCTGAGATTCTTGAACATCGACGACTGCACTTCCCACGGGCACCGACCGCGCCCCCTGCAGGGGTTTCGGCAGCGGTGGGCCCGGATCAAGTGGTTTTTGCAGTCGCCGCGCGTTCAGCGCTTCGGCCGTGCCGGCTTGAGGGCGCCGGTGGTTTCCGCCGGCGCCACCACGCCCTTGACGGCGGCCTGCGCCAGCTTGAAGAACACGTCGGTGTTGTCGATCACGCCGGTGAAGGCCAGCGCGCCGGGGCCGTAGGCCGACAGCGGCACGTCGGTGCCGGTGTGCACCGCCTGCTCGCCGGGCACCTGGCCGGTGACCATGAAGTCGCCCAGCGTGTCGTCGCGCTCCATCGCATTGGCGGGGTACCACTTCAGCGGCGTCTGGTTGGCAAAGGGCTGCTGCACGTCGCGCTGCGGCGTCTTCTTGGTGCGCCAGTCTTCGTAACGGTCGGCGTTGGCGCCGTAACCCACCAGCAGCCGGTAGTCGATGTCGGTGGATTCCGGATAGCCGTCGGCCGCGATGCGGTAATGCGGAAAGCCCGCCTTCTCATAGGTGCCCACCACGCTGTTGCGCAGGTTGGCCACGCCCTTGCTGCCGGCCAGCTCGGCCAGCCTGGCGTCGGTCACCACCGAGCCGCCGATCAGCGCCGCGCCCGAGCATTCATGGTCGGCGGTGACGATGACCAGCGTGTCGCCGCGCTCGGCCGCAAAGTCCTGCGCCACCCGCACCGCGCGGTCGAACTCCAGCGTGTCCAGCATCCAGCGTTCGGTGTCCATCGCATGGGCCTGCTTGTCGATGGAAGCACCTTCGACCATCAGCACGAAGCCCTTGGGCGAGCGCTTGAGCACGTCCAGCGCCTTGGCGGCCATCTCGTCCAGCATGGGCTGGTCGGGCAGGCCGAAGTCGTCCACCACGCTGGCGCCGCCCAGGCCGTTGCGGTCGGTGCCGCGCCGGCCGTTGATCTTGTCCAGCGCCACGTTCATGTTGGAAAACGCGAACAGGCCCAGCAAGGGCTTGCCGGCATCGGCGCGGTCGAGGTCGGTCTTGGTGGCGGCGTACTGGAAGCCCGCCTGCTGGAAGTCGCCGATCAGGTCGCGGCCCTTGTCCAGCCTGCCGGGCGCCACCCCCCAGCGGCGCACGATTTCGGCGGTGTGCGGGTCGGTGGCCGAGAAGGCGTAGTCGCTGCTGTCGGTGCGGGCCGAGCCGGGCGTGCCGGCCGGCAGGAACCACTTGCGGCCGCCGCCCATCAGCACCGCCAGGCCGGTGTGGCCGCGGTCGTCCAGGAACTGGTCGACGATGCCGGTGCCCGCGCCGCGGTTGCTGGTGTGCACCGCATTGCCGGCCGGCGTGGCGTCGAACACGTCGGCGGTGGTCACGATGCCCAGCTGCTTGCCCTGGGTGCGGTGCAGGTACTCGCTGAGGTACTCGATGCGCGGGTTGTCGAAGGCGTCCACGGTGTCGTCGGGAAACACGCCTTCTTCGTTGTTGTTGTTCTTGTTGCCGCTGACGTAGGACGTCATGCCCGGCGACGAATCGGTGACGATGGAGTTGAGCGAGGCCGTCTTGACCAGGCCGGTGGCCGCAAAGCTGTCCATCGCCAGCGGCTGCATCGCCTTGCCCTGCGCATAGCCGTGCACGATGCGTGCGGCCGTGCGTTGCGAGGCGCCCATGCCGTCGCCCAGCAGGATGATGATGTTCTTGACCTTGGGGCCCAGCGCGGCGGTGAAGGGCACCACGTCGAAGTTGCCGCGGGCCGTCACCAGCTGGCCATCGGCCTGCGTGGCTTCGACGCTGAACTCATGCCGGCCGGCGGCCTGCACGCTGACGGCACGCACGCTGGCGATGGCGGTCTCGGCCGCCAGGCCCTTGGTGCAGCCGCTGGCGCAATCGCGCAGCGCCACCGGCTGGGCCAGCGGGCGGCCATCGATCATGAAGCGGGCGGCGACGATCTTCTGGCCGGCGTCGGGCCTGACGGTGGCCTGCAGGTCGAAGCGCTGGCCCGGCAGGAAGCGGGCGATCACCGGCTCGGGCCGGCCGCTGGCAAACAGCTCGCTGGGCGGCGTGAGGCGGCTGACGGTGGGCGCGGCCAGCGCCGGGGCGGCCAGGGTGGCAAGCGCCAGCAGGCAGAGGGCAGGTTTCATGGTCAGTGGCGGTGGGTGGCGGGGGTGGTCGAGGCCATGGGGGCCAGGGCGTCGTCGGGCAGGTACAGGCGAATCCAGGACACCCGGCCGGTGGCGTCTTCGGCGGGGCCGAAGGCCAGCCGACCGGTCAAGGCCAGCGGGCCCGGCACATGGGCGACGATGCGGCCCTGTTGCGGCGGCGGCAGCACCACCGTCACGGTATGCGCCGGCAGGTCGTCGGCCTCGCCATCGGCATGCTCGGCCATGGTCACCGGCCGCGGCGTCAGCAGAAACTGGCCGGGCTGCGGCTGTTCGCGCTGCACCATGTGCCCCACCAGCCGCACCTGCTGGCCATCGGCCGCCAGCAACTCCGGCGTGGGCTGCACACCGCGCGGGCCGATGGGCTGCACGAAGAAGTCGGAGAAGGCAAGCGCCAGCGGCGGCGCTGATTCCTGCGGCGCGGGCGGGGCGGCGGCGGCGGTGCTGCTGGCCAGAACCAGCAGGCAACGCGCGGCCAGGGTGGCGAAGTGATGCATGGGCGGCAGGGTTGTCAGAACCGCAATGCTTGCCGGCGTTTGTGACAAAACCGTGTCGGTGGCATGAAAACCGCCGGCTCCGGCGCGCAGCTCAGGCCGCCCTTGAGTCCCGGACTGGCCTTCAGGGGTGTTGGATGCACGAAACGATCGCTGTAGCCCCACGAAAACACGCGATTCGTTCACCATGAGACAATCTGTGCTTGTTTTGTGCGCCACTCCCGCCTGCACGCCATGTCCTCCCCCACGCCCGCCGCCTTGCCCGCCCGCCCTGCAACGACGCCCATCGAACGCGTGCCCCACAGCGTGCAGGAAGACCTGGTGGCGCTGTTCACCGGTTGCTTCGTCATCGCCTTCGGGGTGATGCTGCTGCAGCAGTCGCATGCGGTCACCGGTGGCACGGCGGGGCTGGCCTTCTTGCTGCACTACGCCACCGGCCTTTCGTTCGGCGTGGCCTTCTTCCTGCTGAACCTGCCGTTTTATTACCTGGCCTGGCGGCGCATGGGCCGCGCCATGGTGCTCAAGACCTTTGGCTGCGTGGCGCTGCTGTCGGTGTGCACCGACCTGCACCCGCGCTTCGTCAGCATCGCGCAGATCAGCCCGTTTTACGCGGCGCTGCTGGGCAACATGCTGATGGGGCTGGGCTTCATCGTGCTGTTCAGGCACAAGGCCAGCCTGGGCGGCCTCAACCTGCTGGCGCTGTACCTGCAGGAGCGCCACGGCATCCGCGCCGGCCATGTGCAGATGGCCATCGACCTGCTGATCATCCTGGCATCGACGGCGCTGGTGCCCTGGCCGTCGATCGTGGCTTCGGTGGGCGGGGCCGTCGTGCTCAACCTGCTGATCGCAATGAACCACCGGCCCGACCGCTACCTGGCCTGAAGGCCTGCTCCGGGGCCTTACTTCGCCGTGCTCAGCCAGCGCTGCCGCGCCTGCTCCAGGCCGCCGCGCTGGTCGACCAGGTCCCACGCAAAACGCATCACGCGGGTGTAGTCGGCATCGTCGGTGGGCAGCATGAAGCCCAGGAAGTTCTTGGGCGTCAGCGGGCTGTCGACGAACTTGGCGGTCAGCCGCGGGTCGGCCTTGGCGTACACCAGGGCTTCATAGGTCTCGGTGATCATCACGTCGCCCTTGCCCTCGGCGATCAGCCCAGGGATCTCGGCGTTCTTCGGGTGCGTGGACACCTGGGCCTGGCGGAAGTTGGCCAGCACGAAGGTCTCGTTGGTGCCGCCGGGGTTCTTGACCACCCGCACATTGGCCTGGTCCATGTCGGCCAGCGACTGGTAGCGGCCCGCATCGGCGGTGCGCACCAGCGCCACTTTGCCGAAGGGCGCATAGCCCGGCAGCATCTCGAACTGGCGGATGCGGGTGACGTTGCGGGTAATACCGCCCACCGCCACGTCGAACTTGTCGGCCTTGAGGTCGGCCACCAGGTTGGGCCACGAGGTGGGCACGTACTGGATGCTGACGTTCAGTTCCTTGGCGATCTTCTCGATCACGTCGATGTCGTGGCCTTCATAGCCGGTGCCCGCGGTGATGGCGAAGGGCCGGTAGTCGCCGGGCGTGCCCACCCGCAGCGTCTTCGATTCGACGATGCGGTCGAGCCGCGGACCGGCGTGGGCGGGCGACAGGGCGGCTGCAGTGGCCAGGGCGACGGCGGCAAGGGCGAGCAGGGGACGCATGGGGACTCCGTGATGGGTGAATGAGAGCAGGGGACTTTCGCAAGCTTTGTGCCTGTCTTATGCTTGTACAGCGCACATCGTGCACGCCAAGGTGCGCCGATGACGAATCATCCCCAATCAGCTCCCCGCCCACCACCGGGCCTACCCCAGCATGACCGTGACCATCGACGACCATGACCGCAGCCTGCTGCAACTGCTGCGCGACAACGGCCGCCTGACCAACCAGGAGCTGGCCGATCTGGTGGGCCTGTCGCCTTCGCAGTGTTCCCGGCGCCGCATCGCGCTCGAACAGTCGGGCCTGATCCTGGGCTACCACGCGCACCTGGCGCCGCAGGCCGAGGGCACGCCGGTGATGGGCATGGTGGAGGTGCGCCTCTTCAACCACACCGACAAGGCGGTGGACGCGTTCAATCGCTTCGTGCTGCACGAGCCCGCGGTGCGCGACGTGTTCAAGCTCACCGGCGACTACGACTACCTGCTCAAGGTGGCGGTGGCCGACCTGGCCCAGCTGAGCCAGCTGCTCACCCAGCTGTCGTCGCTGCGCGCCAGCGTCAGCAACCTGCGCACCTCGGTCGTGCTGGAGCGGGTGAAGGAGAACGGGGTGGGGTTCGAGAAGGATGCGGCGGGGTAGGGCGGCAGATGGGCGTGTGCCCACCGCCCGTCATGCGCCGAACACGGCCAGGCGCCAGTGCCGCAGGGGGTCATGCGCATCGGGGCCACGGTAGTGCAGGGCCGCGGTCTCGAAGGCCTTGAGCACCTGGCGGGCCTCGGCCCGCAGGCCCATCAGACTCAGTGCACCGAGCATGCGGCTGATCAGCAGGTCGTGGTGCGTGGGCGTGGGTGCCCAGGTCGCGAAGCCGGTGCGCCAGTCTTCGCTGGGCTTTACCTCACCATCGCGCCATTCGAAGCCGTAGAAGCGCAGCATCAGGGCCAGCGCGGCCAGGAGACCTTCGCGCACCGGGGCCTGGGCGCCCAGCACCGCGCCATCGTGGCGCGTGGGCACCGGGGCGGCGGGGTCCAGGCTGCTGGGCGTGGTCAGCGGAAACATCCAGGGCACCGTGCGCAGATGATTGGCCAGCTCCCAGTCCTTCCACTGCAGCGCCTGTTCCAGCGTGGCGCCGGTGCTGTCGCTGCGTTGGCCGGTGAGGAAGCAGAACACCGCGAATCCGTCCTTGCTCAGGCTGCCGATCGACGGCGTATCGGACGGGGAGGCGGCTGCCGGCGGCTGCTGCAAGTGCTGCAGCAGCACGGCCAGCACCACCTCGGGTTGGGCGGCGATGGTGAGGTCTGCCATGGCGCCCCAGGTGTGCCGCTCCTGGCCCAGCACCACCACCCTGGCCCCGCGCACGGTGGCGGCGTCCACCATCGATCGCGTGGAGCGGATGGCGCCGTCGCTGTCCAGCACCAGGATCACGTCGGCCCGCTTCATCGCCAGGGCCGCAGCCGCATGCAGCCCCTCGGCTACCGGCTCGCCGGGCAGCACCATGTCGGGCCGCACATCGTCTGCCGCACGGCCGCAGGTGGTGCAGCGTTCCACGTCCGTGCTGGGGTTGGTCTTGCCGCAGCCGATGCAGCGCCGCCTGAAGGCATTGCCATACAGCGCCACCTCGTTCTCGGCCCCGGCCATGGCCAGCAGGCCATCCACGCGCTCTGACACCAGCATCGCCTGCGGCAGGGCATGGGCCAGTTCCACCAGTGCCAACTGGGCGGCGCTGGGCTTGCGCCCGCGCATCTGCTGGCGCCAGTCGGTCCATTGCCGGCGAAATGCCTGCGGATCGGACTGCAGCAGCGCGAGGTCGCCGAAGTCGCCATGCGGCCCGCTGCCCTGGCCGGCCAGCAGCACCACCCGCCGGGCCTGGCGCAGCCAGTCGGTGACGGTACGCAAGACCAGCGGGGCCACGGCCTTCTCGGCCTCGGCGCGCTTGCGGGCCTGCTTCTGCGCGAACATCAGCTCTTCGCTGCGCGCCACCAAGCTGGCCTTGGTGTCGCCCACCCGGGCCTCGGTCACGCCCACCGAGATGCCGACGCGCAGGCCCGCGGCCACCGCCTCCCAGTCGTGCCGGGCCACGGCGTCCTGCAGCCGCAGCGCGATCTGGCGCGCGGTCTCCACGTCGGTGTCGCGAAAGAGGATGGCGAACTCGTCGCCGCCCCAGCGCGCGGCCAGGTCGGTGGCACGCACGTGGGCCGACATCTCTTCGGCGATGCCGCGCAAGGCCTGGTTGCCCACCTCGTACGAAAAGCCGTTGTTGATGTCGCGGAAGTTGTCGACGTCGATCAGCGCCACGCACAAGGGGCTGCCCGTGGCTTCGCCGGCCTGCGACCATTCGGCCAGGCACTGGTTGAAGCGCCGCAGGTTGGCAATGCCGGTCAGTGCGTCCTCATGCGCCCAGCGCTCGAACTTCATCGACTGGTCGGCCAGCAGCTTGATGCGCTCATCGCCGTGCCGCGCCTGCAGCCGCAAGTCGGCCATCTCGGAGCGGCCTTGCAGGTTGTGGGCGCGGACGCGCCGTTCGCAGCGCAGCTGGCGTTCACGCTCAGCCACCGCCAGCGCGAGGTTGCCCTGGCGCTGGTAGATGGTTGCTGCCAGCTCGTGGCCCATGCATTGCAGCGGCAGATAGCCCACTTCGGCCGACAGGGCCGCCATGCGGGCGGCATGCATCGCGGCCACTTCCAGCGACTGGTCCGCCAACGCCACCTCGGCGGCCAGCCAGCTGTAGGCCGCCTGTATCCAGCCCAGCGAAGCCGGTGCGGGCGCGCTGCCCTGCGCCAGCAGCGCGCGTGCGTCGTCGACCCGGCCCGACCACACTTGCAGCAGGCCGCGAACCAGCAGACCCGATGGTCGCAGGGTGGCGGCGGCACCAGGGGTGAGCGGGTCCTGCAGCGCAAGCGAACCCGCCGCCAGCGCGTCGAGCGGCGACGGCACCTGGCTGAGTTCGGCGGGGCGGCCTTCGTCGAAGCAGCGCATGGCCTGCACCCAGGCGCGTGCGACGCACACCTCCAGCTGCGCCGCCGCGGCCAGCTGCTGTTCAGCCAGCCGGGCAGCGCTGTGGAATGCCTGCTGCGCATCGTCGTGGGCACGGGCGCAGCCCAGCGCAAAGCCCAGCGCGGTGTAGGCCTGCACCGTCCAGGCACCGGTCGGGATGCCATCGGCCAGGCGGGTGGCCAGCAGTCCGCTTTCCACCGACTCCACCACGCGGCCCAGCACACTGGCCGTGCGGGTCAGCAGCGACAGGCCTTCGACCTCCAGCGCGGGCAGTCCGCCCCTGCCCGCCGCCCGCACCACTTGCGCTGCACGCGCATGCGCCTGCGGGTGGCGCGATTGCGCCACGTCGCAATAGGCCAGGCGCAGCAGCGCGGGCGCCGCCTCCGGCGTCGGTTCCTCGTGTTCCAGCCGCCGCAGCAGCTGTTCCGCCAGAAGCCTTGCCTCGTCGATCCTGCCCCGGGCCAGCGCTGCGTCGCACTGCATCAAAAGGTCGTCCATCGCCCACCAGGCGCAAGCGCCGTCCTGCAAAGGCGGCGATGCTACAAGCCCCCGGTGCAGGCCAGTGCTTGGGGGCGGTCAGCCGTTCATCCAGCCCGTGCTCGCCAGGCCGCCAGCTCGCG
This sequence comes from uncultured Aquincola sp., assembly GCF_964001545.1. Lineage (NCBI taxonomy): Bacteria > Pseudomonadati > Pseudomonadota > Betaproteobacteria > Burkholderiales > Sphaerotilaceae > Aquincola > uncultured Aquincola sp. The sequence continues at coordinate 90 of NZ_CAXFDV010000291.1, read as the reverse complement.
CGGAATCGCCTCGGCCAGGAAGTCGAAGGCGCGGCGCACCAGCGGGTTGCCGCGGATCTCTCGGTGCACCGCCAGCCAGCAGGGCAGGGG
>NZ_CAXFDV010000290.1:0-1605 GCF_964001545.1 uncultured Aquincola sp. | reverse complement strand
GTCGGCCAGCCGGTCCAGTTTCTGGCGGTTGCGCGCCACCAGGATCAGGTCGTAGCCCCGGCGGGCCAGGCGGTCGGCGCACAGCGCGCCGATGCCCGAGGAGGCGCCGGTGATGAGGGCGGTGCCCAGCGATGCGGTGGTCATGTCGGTCTCCTTGCGGAAGCGGTTGCGATGGATGAACTGTGCGCCCGCGCGCCGATGTCTCCAATGACGTATACAGTCATGATTCGAGACATCAGGAGCTTCAGCATGCACCGCGTCGGCTACATCCTGTCGGAAGGTTTCCAGATCCTGGCCATCGGCACCCAGGCGGTGTTCGAGTTCGCCAACCTGGTGGCCGGCGAGCCCTTCTACGAGGTGCGCAACCACGCGCTGGGCGGTGGCGAGCTGCGCTCGTCCATCGGCATGACGATGCAGACGCGGCCGCTGACGGCACGCAGCCGCGCCGACACCTGGATGGTGGCCGGCGTGATCGACCCGCTGCCGCAGCCGGCCGACCCCGAGCTGCTGCGCCTGTTGCGGCTGGCGGCGCCGCGGGCGCGGCGGGTGGCGGGCCTGTGCACCGGCGCCTTCGTGCTGGCCCAGGCCGGCCTGCTGGAAGGCCGCCGCGCGACCACCCATTGGTCGTATGCCGATGCCATGCAGCAGCGGCACCCCGGCATCCGCGTGGAAGCCGACCGCATCTTCATCAGCGACGGCCCGCTGTGGACCTCGGCCGGCATGACGGCCGGCATGGACCTGGCGCTGGGCCTGGTGGAAAAGGACCTGGGCGAGGCAGTCGCCCGTTCGGTGGCGCACCGGCTGGTGATGCCGCAGCGCCGCGCCGGCGGGCAAAGCCAGCACTCCGAGTTGCTGAAGCTGGCGCCCAAGACCGACCGCATCCAGCAGGCGCTGGACCATGCGCGGCGCCACCTGGCCCAGCCGCTGGGCGTGGAAGAGCTGGCCGCCGTGGCCCACCTGAGCCCGCGGCAGTTCAGCCGCGTGTTCATGGCCGAGACCGGCCAGTCGCCGGCCAAGGCCATCGAAGGCCTGCGGCTGGAAGCCGCGCGGCTGATGATCGAGCAGAGCCGCCACCCGCTGGAAGTGGTGGCCCGCGAAACGGGCTTTCGCGACCGCCGCCACCTGCGCGAAGCCTTTTTGCGCGGATTCGGCGTGCCGCCGCAGGGCCTGCGGCGGCGGGCGCGCGAGGCGGCTTAGGCCCGCGGCCTCAAGCCGCCCTCACCCGCCACACCACGTCGCCCACGTCGTCGGCCACCAGCAGCGAGCGGCCGTCGGGGCCGATGGTCACGCCCACCGGGCGGCCGTAGGACACCGATTCGTCGGGCGCCAGGAAGCCCCACAGGATGTCGCGCACCGCCCCCGAAGGCCGGCCGTTGGCAAAGGGCACGAACACCACCTTGTAGCCGCTGAGCTTGCTGCGGTTCCAGGAGCCGTGCTGGCCGATCACCATGCCATCCACGTCGAAGCCGGGCAGCGTGCCGGCCGGCATCCAGCACAGCCCCAGCGAGGCGATGTGGCCGCCCAGCGCATAGTCGGGCTGCAGCGCGCTGGCCACCTTGGCCGGGTCCTGCGGCACGCGGTCGTCCACCGTCTTGCCCCAGTAGC
>NZ_CAXFDV010000289.1:0-4743 GCF_964001545.1 uncultured Aquincola sp. | reverse complement strand
GCGGCGGCTTCGTGCTGCTGACCGGCGAGATCGGCGCCGGCAAGACCACCGTGTGTCGCTGCTTCCTCGAGCAGATCCCGACGAACTGCGACGTGGCGTACATCTTCAACCCCAAGCTCTCGGTGCTGGAGCTGCTGAAGACCGTGTGCGACGAGTTCCACATCGCCCCGCCGCCGGCCGGCGCCGGCGCGACGGTCAAGGACTATGTGGATGCGCTCAACGCCTTCTTGCTGCAGGCGCATGCGGCCGGACGCAACAGCGTGCTGGTGATCGACGAGGCGCAGAACCTTTCGGCCGACGTGCTGGAGCAGCTGCGGCTGCTGACCAACCTGGAAACCAGCGAACGCAAGCTGCTGCAGATCGTGCTCATCGGCCAGCCCGAGCTGCGCGGCATGCTGGCCAGCCCGGCGCTAGAGCAGTTGGCCCAGCGGGTGATCGCGCGCTACCACCTCGATGCGCTGACCGCGCCCGAGACCGCGCAGTACGTGGCCCACCGCCTGGCCGTGGCCGGGCTGCAGACCGCCCTGCCCTTCGACCGCGATGCGCTGGCGCGGGTGCACCAGCGATCGCGCGGCGTGCCGCGGCGCATCAACCTGCTGTGCGACCGCGCGCTGCTGGGCGCTTATGCCCACGGCAGCCCGCGCGTGGGCCGCCAGCTGGTGGACCGCGCCGCCGCCGAAGTGTTCGGCGGCGATGCGCCGGCGGTGCGCCGCCCCGCTGGCCGCCGCGCCTGGGGCCTGGGCCTGGCCACCACCGCCGGCGTGGCGGTGGGCGCGCTGGGCGTGGTGGGCGTGGTGGTGGCCTTGCAGGCCGATGGCTGGCGCGGGCTGACCGATGGCACGCGTGCCGCGGGCAGCCTGGCGTTGGCGGGTGCACCGGGCGCCTCGGCGGCCAGCGGCGCGGCGGGCAGCGCCTCGGCGGCCCAGGCCGGCGCGGACGCCGACGGCACGGGCGCAAAGACCGATGCTGCCCTGGCCGCTGCTGCCGCGGGCGCAGGCGGCGCTTCGGCTGCGGCAGCCAGCGCCAGTGACAGCAGCGCCGATGCGCTCGGCGCCCGCCTGCTGGCCGCGCTGCCGGCCGACGAACGCAGTGCCTGGCGGCTGCTGGCGCCGGCCTGGGGCCTGCCGGCCGATGCCGCAGACCCTTGCGCGGCCTGGTCGGCGCTGCGGGTGCAGTGCTTCCGCGGGCCGGCCAACCTGGCCCAGGTGCGCCTGCTCGACCGGCCCGGCCTGCTGACGCTGAGCGATGGCCGTGGCCGCACCGCTTATGCGCTGCTCACCGGCATCGGGGCCGATGCGGCCGAGCTGCAGCTGGCCGACGGCCCGCAGGCCGTGCCGCTGGGCACCCTGGCCGAATGGTGGACCGGCGAATTCGCCACGCTGTGGAAGGCCAGCGGCGCCACCGCGGCCGACGACCCGGCCGCCCTGGCCCGCCGGCTGGACCAGGCGCTGGGCACGCCGCGCGCAGGCGCCGACCTGCGCCAGCGCATCCAGACCTTCCAGCGGGCGCAGGGCCTGCGCGCCGACGGGCTGGCCGGCCCGATGACCGCCATGCAGCTCAACCGCGCCACCGGCGTGGACGAACCCCACCTGGCCCGCGGAAGGTAAGCCCGATGTCCCTGGTCCTCGATGCCCTGAAGAAGGCCGACGCCGAACGCGAGCGTGAGCGCAGCGCCGTGCCCGGCCTGCATGCCCGCCCCCTGCCGCTGGCCGAGGCGCCGCCCGCCCGCACCAGCCCGGCGCTGGCCTGGGGCGTGGCCGCGGTGGCCGTGGGCGTGGCGGGCGCGCTGGGCTGGCAGCTGCTGCGGCCGACGGCAGCGCCGGTGGCGGCGCCGGTGGTGCGGGCGGCGCCCGATGCCGCGCCGATGGCCGCGGCCGGGTCGGCGGCGGCCGGCGGGGCGCCGACGGCGCCCGTTCGGGCGCCCGTTCCGGCGCCTGTTCCCGCGCCAGCGCCCGCGCCCTTTGCAGCGCCAGCACCAGCACCGGCCGCCCTGCGGACGGCTCCGCCAGCGCCAGCCCCCGCGCCCGAACCCCAGCGCCCGTCAGCCGCCCGGCCGGCGACGCCGCCGGTGCCCGCACCGCCACCGGCCATCGCGCGGTCCACGGCCCCGGCGCCGGCCCCCGCCGCGGTGCCCGCACCCCGTCCGGCGCCCGAGCCCGAATCCCCTGCCTTGCGCGAGACCGACCGCGTCTACGACGACCTGCAGGCCCTGCCCGAGGACGTGCGCCGCAGCCTGCCGCGGCTGACCATCGGCGGCGCGATGTATTCCGAATCGCCGGCCAATCGCATGCTCATCGTCAATGGCCAGTTGTTCCGCGAAAACGACCGCCTGGCCGACGACCTGGTGCTGGAGCAGATCGCGCTGAAATCCGCGGTGCTGCGCTATCGCAATTACCGCTTCCGCATCCGCTATTGATGACCCCCGGCAGTCCCGCGCCGGCGGTCATCACCGGGCTTTCAAACCGCGAATTCCTCCAGCTTGCGGCCGGCGGAAATCGCTTCGCGCAGCCATTTCGGGCGCGGACCGCGGCCGCCCCACACATTGCCCGATTCATCGCGGTAACGCGGCTGGCTGGCCACGTTGGAGCGGCGGCGGCCACCGGTGGCCGTGCGCTTGCGGGCGGCCGTGCGGCCACCGGCCGCAGCGCCCCGCGCCTGGCCGAAACCCAGGTCCTCGGCGGTCAGTTCGTAAGCCTCGATCGCTTCCTTGATGCGGGCGACCACGCCGGCCACTTCCTTGCGCCGCACGGCCTCCGCCTGTTGGGAGAGCGCCTCAATCTGCTTTTTCAACTGCTCGTACGTCTTTGTCATGGCCTGATGGTGGGTTACGTCAATATTCACAGCGAAGTTCCACCCGAAGGTGGTTCGCAATTATCGCGATTTGTTGTAGCACTTGGCATACCCAAGTGCGGAAAAGCGCCGACGTGAGCGTTTCCAAGCCTTCGCACTCCATCTGGGCCACGTTGCGGCACGACGTGTTCCGCAGCTTGTGGCTGGCCGGCGGCCTGTATTTCGTCGGCAATGCGATGCAGACGATGGCCGCCGCCTGGATGATGGTCGAGCTCACCGGCTCGGCTTTTCTGGCGGCGCTGGTGCAAACCGCGGTCTTCCTGCCGATGTTCCTGCTGGCCTTGCCGGCCGGGGTATGGGCCGACATCACCGACCGCCGTCGTCTGATCCAGCTGGCCCTGGTGACGCAGGCCGCCACCGGCGTGCTGCTGGCCGCGCTGCTGCTGGCCGGCTGGGCCGGGCCCACCACGCTGCTGGTGCTGATCTTCGTGGCCGGCTGCTGCACCGCGCTGCTGTCGCCAGCCTGGAACTCCACCATCAACGACGCGATTCCGCGCGAGGAACTGCCGCAGGCCATCACCTGCGTGTCCATCGCCTACAACGCGGCGCGGGCGCTGGGGCCGGCGCTGGCCGGCCTGGTGTTCGCGCACATCGGCGGCTCGTGGAACTTCGCGCTGGCGGTGCTCAGCGTGCTGGCCATGATGCTGGTGGTGCGCCGCCACCCGCCGGCGCCGCACCCGCCCTCGCGGCTGCCGGCCGAGCGGCTGTGGGGCGGCATGCTGAGCGCGCTGCGCTTTGCGCGCCACTCGCGGCCGGTGTTCGCCCAGCTGGTGCGCACCGTGGCCTACAGCGGCACCGGCTCGGCGCTGTGGGCGCTGCTGCCGGTGATCGGCCAGCGCCAGCTGGGCCTGGGCGCCGAAGGCTACGGCCTGCTGATGGCCTGCCTGGGCGGCGGCGCGGTGGCCATCGGCCTGGTCATCGGTCCGCTGCGGGCGCGCCTGGGGCTGGAAGTCATCGTCAACGGCGGCTGCGTGGTGTACGGCGGGGTGATGGCTGTGGCCGCGCTGGTGCGCTGGCCGCCGGCGGTGTACCTGGCGCTGGCCATCGGCGGCGCCTGCTGGATGGCGGCGATGTCCACCTTCAACACCGCCACCCAGTCCAGCGCGCCGCCCTGGGTGCGCGCGCGGGCGATGGCGCTGCACACCGTGGGCGCGCTGGGCAGCTTTGCCATCGGCTCGGCCATCTGGGGCGCGCTGTCGGGGCTGTTCGGCCTGCCCTTCACGCTGTGCGTGGCGGCGGTGTGCATGGTGGCCGGCTCGGCGCTGGCGCGGCCGTTTCCGCTGCGCATGGGCGAGCGGCCCGACGTGACGCCGGCGGCGGCGTCCGAGCTGCTGAGCCTGGTCGATGAACCCGCGCCCGAAGCCGGCCCGGTGGCGGTGGAAATCGGCTACCGCATCGCGCCGGAATCGGCGGCCGAGTTCCTGGACGCGGTGGCGGCCCTGCGCGGTCCGCGGCGGCGCGACGGCGCCACGTTCTGGCGGGTGTACCGCGACCTGTCGGACCCGGCGCGCTACGTGGAGCGCTTCATCGTCACCTCCTGGGCCGACTACCTGCACCAGCGCGCCCGCGCCACCCAGGCCGATTCGCACCTGGAAACCCGCGTGCGCTCATTCCTGGCCCCAGGCGAGCCCGTCACGATGCAGCACTACCTCGCCGAAAGGTGAATGGGGCACCCGGCCTCAGGTGCCGGTGCGTGCCCGCTGCGCGGCTTCTTCCTCGATGCGCCGGGCGAAGTCTTCGGCGCTGCCGCCGGTGGGCAGGTTGTCGGCGGCTTGCAGGGCGGCGCGCAGCGGGGGCTGGCGCAGCGCGCGGTTGAGTTCTTCGTTCAGCCGCTGCAGCCGCATGCCCGGCGTGCCGGCGGGTGCGAAGAGGCCGAACAGCGACACCAGGTTG
>NZ_CAXFDV010000288.1:0-14821 GCF_964001545.1 uncultured Aquincola sp. | reverse complement strand
TTGCTAGCACTCGACACGCTTGAGTGCTAACACTCCAAAAGAGACCGACAGACGGGTTGGGGGCGCCTGCCGCCACGGCCCGTGAGCCCACCCAAAGTGTCATTGCACTAGGAGATCCCATGAAACTTCGTCCGTTGCACGATCGCGTGATCGTCAAGCGCCTGGAACAAGAAACCAAGACCGCCTCTGGCATCGTGATCCCCGACAACGCCGCCGAGAAGCCCGACCAGGGTGAAGTGCTGGCGGTTGGCCCCGGCAAGCGCAACGACAAGGGCGACTTCGTGGCCCTGAACATCAAGGTCGGCGACCGCGTGCTGTTCGGCAAGTACAGCGGCCAGACCGTCAAGGTCGACGGCGACGAACTGCTCGTCATGCGCGAAGAAGACCTCTTCGCCGTGGTCGAGAAGTAATCGGTCGTCCCCCTACTGAACAGAATTCGGAGTCATCAACATGGCAGCTAAAGACGTGATCTTCGGCGGCGAGGCCCGTGCCCGCATGGTCGAAGGCGTGAACATCCTGGCCAACGCGGTCAAGACCACCCTGGGCCCCAAGGGCCGCAACGTGGTGCTGGAGCGCTCGTTCGGCGCCCCCACCGTGACCAAGGACGGTGTGTCCGTGGCCAAGGAAATCGAGCTGAAGGACAAGCTCCAGAACATGGGCGCCCAGATGGTCAAGGAAGTGGCTTCCAAGACCTCGGACAACGCCGGTGACGGCACCACCACCGCCACCGTGCTGGCCCAGGCCATCGTGCGCGAAGGCATGAAGTACGTGGCCGCCGGCATGAACCCGATGGACCTCAAGCGCGGCATCGACAAGGCCGTGACGGCTCTGGTCGAGCAGCTGAAGTCGGCTTCCAAGGCCACCACCACCAGCAAGGAAATCGCGCAGGTCGGCTCCATCTCGGCCAACAGCGACGAATCCATCGGCAAGATCATCGCTGACGCGATGGACAAGGTCGGCAAGGAAGGCGTCATCACCGTCGAAGACGGCAAGAGCCTGGACAACGAGCTGGATGTCGTCGAAGGCATGCAGTTCGACCGCGGCTACCTGTCGCCCTACTTCATCAACAACCCCGAGAAGCAAGCCGCGCTGCTGGACAACCCGTTCGTCCTGCTGTTCGACAAGAAGATCTCGAACATCCGCGACCTGCTGCCCACGCTGGAACAAGTCGCCAAGGCCGGCCGTCCGCTGCTGATCATCGCTGAAGAAGTCGAAGGCGAAGCGCTGGCCACGCTGGTGGTCAACACCATCCGCGGCATCCTGAAGGTCGTGGCCGTCAAGGCGCCTGGCTTCGGCGACCGCCGCAAGGCCATGCTGGAAGACATCGCCATCCTGACCGGCGGCAAGGTCATCGCTGAAGAAGTGGGCCTGACGCTCGAGAAGGTGACGCTGGCCGACCTGGGCCAGGCCAAGCGCGTGGAAGTGGGCAAGGAAAACACCACCATCATCGATGGCGCCGGTGCCGCTGCCGACATCGAAGCCCGCGTCAAGCAGATCCGCATCCAGATCGAAGAAGCCACCAGCGACTACGACCGCGAGAAGCTGCAAGAGCGCGTGGCCAAGCTGGCCGGCGGCGTGGCCGTCATCAAGGTCGGTGCCGCCACCGAAGTCGAGATGAAGGAAAAGAAGGCCCGCGTGGAAGACGCGCTGCACGCTACCCGCGCTGCCGTGGAAGAAGGCATCGTGGCCGGTGGTGGCGTGGCCCTGCTGCGCGCCAAGCAAGCCGCTGGCGAGATCAAGGGCGACAACGCCGACCAGGAAGCCGGCGTCAAGCTGGTCCTGAAGGCCATCGAAGCCCCGCTGCGCGAAATCGTGGCCAACGCCGGTGGCGAGCCGAGCGTGGTGATCAACGCCGTGCTGGCTGGCAAGGGCAACTACGGTTTCAATGCCGCCAACGACACCTACGGCGACATGATCGAGATGGGCATCCTGGATCCCACCAAGGTCACCCGTACCGCGCTGCAGAACGCCGCTTCGGTCGCTTCGCTGATGCTGACCACCGAGTGCATGGTCGCTGAAGCCCCGAAGGACGAGTCCGCTGCGCCCGCCATGCCGGGTGGCATGGGCGGCATGGGCATGGACATGTAAGTCCAGGCCTTACAGCCTTCACGAAAAGCCCGCGGTGCAAGCCGCGGGCTTTTTCTTTGGTGCGCCCGGCAGGGCGCACCTACTTGGAGGTGCAAGTCCTCCACCAGCCCGGCAAGGGGAATGGTTAGCCGAAGGCAAGGGCTCCGCGGGCGACTGCGGGTCTGAAGGAAGCCGGATGGCAAAGCGCTGGCCTGACGAACAGGAAGCGGATACGAGGCGACGCGCTGGGGTGAGATGGCCAAATTCATCAAAGCCCGGTACTTGCACGGAACGGTGCGTCGTATATCCGACAGGCATAAGCGTGAAGGTGGGTGCGCAATACCCGGGGAGATCTGAGTGTGTGCCCGAAGGGGCTACCGGCGTCGAGAGGCGGCGGGATGCGCGCTCAGAAGTCAGCCGAGGCCATAGTAGGTGCCAGCACGGACCGAAGGGCTGAACGAGTAAGACCGAGAGTAGGACGATCGATCTTGACGCCTATCGATGATGCAGAAGCTGGCCTGGGCTGTTGCTCTGGGCAGGCCGAGCGCGAAGCAACCGGACGGAATCCGGGGAGTGCGCGCGACGGTGCGGAGATGGGCGCAGCGACGGACGGGCAAACGAAATCGGAGGGCTGCCGGCTCATGGAGCGGGTGGTCGAACGCAGCAACATGCAAAAGGCGTACAGCCAGGTCATGAGTAACCGCGGGGCGCCCGGCATCGACGGGCTGCGCTGCGAAGACCTCAAGGGCTGGCTGCAAAGCCATTGGCAAAGTGTGAAGGAGGCGCTGCTGGACGGCACGTACCTGCCACGCGCGGTGCGCCGAGTGGACATCCCCAAGCCGCAGGGCGGGGTCAGGACGCTGGGCGTGCCCACCGTGGTGGACAGGCTGATCCAGCAGGCGCTGCACCAGGTGATGCAACCGCTGTTCGAGCCGACGTTCTCGGAAGGGAGCTACGGCTTCCGCCCGGGACGCAGCGCGACGCAGGCAGTGGCTCAAGCCGCGAACTACATCCGGGGCGGCAAGCGCTGGGTGGTGGACATGGATCTGGAGAAATTCTTCGACCGTGTGAACCACGACGCGCTGATGCACCGGGTCGCCAGGCGGATCGACGACAGGCGCGTGCTGAAGTTGATCCGGCGCTTCCTGCAAGCGGGCCTGATGGACAACGGAGTCGAGACAGCGAGGACACAGGGCACGCCGCAAGGCGGACCGCTGTCACCGCTGCTGTCGAACATCCTGCTGACCGATCTGGACCGCGAACTGCAGCGGCGCGGACTGGACTTCTGCCGGTACGCGGACGACTGCAACATCTATGTGTCGAGCCAGCGGGCGGGACAACGCGTCATGGACGGGGTGACGAAGTTCCTCTGGGAACGGCTGAAGCTCACGGTGAATGCGACCAAGAGCGCGGTGGCACGGCCCTGGGGACGCAAGTTCCTGGGCTACAGCGTGACTGCGCACAAGGAGACCCGTCTGCGGATCGCGCCAGAAAGTCTTGCCCGCCTGAGGGCACGGGTCACCGACCTGTGTTTGAAGGGGCGCGGGCAACGCCTGGAGCGGACCATCGAGCAGCTGCGGCCGGTCCTGCGTGGCTGGATGGCCTACTTCCAGTACACGCAGGGACGACGGGCGCTCGAAGAGCTGGACACATGGGTGAGACGTCGCCTGCGCGTCATCGCCTGGAGACAGTGGAAGCGCCCGGCCACACGGGCATCGCGCTTGCGAGCGCTTGGCCTGGACGCGCATCGCGCGTGGAAGTCGAGCGTCAACGGTCGGGGTCCGTGGTGGAACGCGGGGGCCAAACACATGGTGGCGGCCATGCCGCCGAAGCACCTTGCCCGCATGGGGCTGGTCTCGCTGGTGGACATCCACCGGCAACTCCAGCGTCTTACTTGAACCGCCGGATGCGGACCCGCATGTCCGGTGGTGTGAGAGGGCTGAGGGGATAACCCCTCACCCTACTCAATGCCGCTGTTTTTCACCCTTTTTCCGCGTTTAGAGCCGCGGGGCGGCTGCCGAGAATGCGTCACTGGTCTGCCCCCGCCATGCCGCACCGCCCCACCCTGCCCCAGTTCGTCGAAGACGCACTGTCCCGCGCACCGCTGCTGATGCAGGAGGTGCTCGACGGCGTGGCCGCGATGACCCAGAGCCCGGTGCCGATGCTGCTGCCCGACGTGCAGCGGCTGGTGCGGCTGTACCGGGCCGACCTGGTGAGCCAGTTCACCCGCCAGCTGGCCACCTTGCTGCGGCCCCAGGCGCCCGCTGCCCGTGTACCCAACCGGCTGGCCACGCTGTCGCTGGTGGAAGACCAGGCCGTGACCGCCGACGTGGAGCTGGCGCGCAGCGTGGAAGCGGTGCGCGGTGCGGCCGACCACTCGCTGCGCGAGCTGCGCGCCTTCACCTCGGCGCTGGTGGGTGACCTGCACGTGGCGCGCGACACCAACCCGCTCAAGCCCGAGCTGTTCGTGCGGGCGCTGTGGCAGGCGCTGGGCGACCTGCCGGTGTCGCACCGGCTGCAGCTGGCCTTTTTGACCTGCGCCACCGCGCCGCTGGGCAAAGGGCTGCGCCTGTTCTACGCCGCGGCCTGCACCCGGCTGGAAGACGCAGGCGTGACGCCCAGCAGCTACCGCACCATCGTCACCGGCACCAGCTCGCGCAGCTGGCACCGCCAGAACCCGCCGCCCGACGACCTGGCCCGCCTGCGCCAGCAGCTGCCCGCGGGACCGGCCGCGCTGCTGCCCGCCGGCAGCGACGGCCTGGCGCTGCTGCCGCGCATCTTCGACACCATCTTGCAGGCCGGCGAGCTGCCTACCGACGTGCAGGCGCTGATGCAACGGCTGCAGCCGGTGGCGCTGCGCGTGGCGCAGCAGGACCCGACCACGCTGGACGCTTACACCCACCCGATCTGGGAATTGATGGACCGCATCGCCTTCCTGGCCGAGGTGCATGCGCAGCCGGGTGACCCGCAGCGCCAGCAGCTGCTGGCGCAGGCCGGCCAGCTGGTGGAAGCCATGGCGCAGGAAGAGCAGCCCGACGCGGCTTCCTTCCGCTGGGCGCTCAAGCGCCTGACCACCCAGGCGCAGCAGCAGTTCGACGAACGGCTGCAGGCGGCCGCCGATCACATCGCGACGCTGGAAACCCTGGGTCCGCAGTTTTCACCGACCACCGCCGAGGCGGGCCACAGCCTGCCGCTGGAAGCGCACACGCTGGCCACGGTGCAGTCGGCGCTGCTCGACAGCGCCAACTCCCAGGTGGCGGCCGGCGCCGCGCTGGTGGACGAACGCTGGCTGGACACGCAGCAACCCGGCCATTGGCTGCGGGTGTTCATCGACGGCCACTGGCGCATGCTGCAGCTGCTGTGGCATGCCGATGACCTGTGGCTGTTTGCCGAGCTGGCCCAGCCCACGCGCCAGACCTGGGCGCTGCGGCAGTCCGCCCTGGAGCGGCTGCACGCCGAAGGGCTGCTGCGCGAGCTGCGCCCGCGATCACTCGTGCGGCGCGCCGCTGCCCGGCTGCTGCGCCAGATCGCCCAGCGCGGCTGATTCGGCCGGCACCGGGGCCGCGTCGGCGGTTGATGCCTGCGAAGCCTCTTCGTCGGCCGCGGCCGCCGGCTTGCCCGCCGGATGTACCCAGTCATGCAGGGTTTCGGCCGCATCGCCCACGCCGCTGCGCTTGAGGGCCGAGAACAGGCTCAGGCTCACGTCGGCGTCGTCGGTGCTCACCTGGCCCAGCACCTCGGTGGCGCCGCGCACGGCGGCATCGGCTTCCTTGCGCGAGAGCTTGTCGGCCTTGGTCAGCAGCACCAGCAACTTGACCTCGCCGGTGCCCACCCGCGGCGCCACGAACTGCAGCAGCTGCTGGTCCAGCTCGGTGAAGCCCAGGCGCGAATCGACCATCAGCACCACGCCCGAGAGGCTGCGGCGCAGCTCCAGGTAGTCGGCCATCACCTGCTGCCAGCGCAGCTTGGCGGTGCGCGCCACCGCCGCGTAGCCATAACCCGGCAGGTCGGCGAACAGGCAGTCGGGTGCGTCCTTCGGGCCCAGGTGGAACAGGTTGATGTGCTGCGTGCGCCCCGGTGTCTTGGAGGCGAAGGCCAGCCGCTTTTGCTGCGCCAGCGTGTTGATGGCGGTGGACTTGCCGGCGTTGCTGCGCCCGACGAAGGCGATTTCAGGCAGCTCGGAGACAGGCAGCTGGTCGAGCTTGCTGGCCGTGGTGAGGAAGCGCGCGGTGTGCGTCCAGGCCAGTGCCGTGCGGGCGTCAGGTGATTCGGTCATCCGGCATTGTAAAATCTGAAGGTTTGAACCTCCAACGCCGCCGCCAAGACATGAAGTCGCTCATTGCCCTGATCTTTGCCGCCGCCTTGGCGCCCGCGTTCGCTGCAGAGGGCAGCGCACCCGCCGCCAAGCCCGACCTGACCAAGGGGCAAGCCATTGCGACGCAGGTGTGCGCGGCCTGCCACGCGGCCGATGGCAACCGCGGCAGCCCGGCCTACCCCATCCTGCAGGGCCAGCACCCGGAGTACCTGGCCAAGCAGCTGCACGAGTTCAAGGCCGGCAAGCGCAAGAACCCCATCATGCAGGGCTTTGCCGCGCAGCTGAGCGACGAAGACATGCGCAATGTGGCCGCCTTCTATGCCTCCAAGCAGGCCAAGCCGGGCTTTGCCACCAGCAAGGACACCGTCGCCCTGGGCGAAAGCATCTACCGCGGCGGCATTGCCGCCAAGGCCGTGCCGGCCTGCGCGGGCTGCCACAACCCCACCGGCGCCGGCATCCCTTCGCAGTACCCGCGCCTGGGCGGCCAGCACGGTGCCTACACGCAGGCGCAGCTGGCGGCCTTTGCCAGCGGCGCGCGCGCCAACAACCCTCAGATGATGGCCATTGCCAGCAAGATGAGCGAAGCCGAGATGAAGGCGGTGGCCGACTACATCGCCGGCCTGCGCTAAGACCCTGCCAGCGCCTCACGCCAAGGCCGGTCCACGACCGGCCTTTTTTCCGTCCGCACCATAATTTCCGCCATGAGCCTGCCCACCACCGGCCTTGAAGTCAGCAGCCGATCACGGGCGTGGCGCGACGCCGTCGAGCTGCTGTCCTCGATGCGCTTCGCCATCTCGCTGCTGACGGTGATCTGCATCGCCTCGGTCATCGGCACGGTGGTCAAGCAGCATGAGCCAGCGAACAACTACGTCAACCAGTTCGGCCCGTTCTGGGCCGACGTGTTCGGGGCGGTGGGCCTGTACGCGGTGTACAGCGCCTGGTGGTTCCTGCTGATCCTGGCTTTCCTGGTCACCTCCACCAGCCTGTGCATCGCCCGCAACCTGCCCAAGATCACGGCCGACCTGCGGGCCTACAAGGAAAACCTGCGCGAGCAGTCGCTCAACGCCTTCCACCACAAGGCCCAGGGCCGGCTGGCCGAGGGGCGCGACGCGGCCTACGCCCGCATCGGCAGCCTGCTGACCAGCAGCGGCTGGAAGGCCAAGGTGCAGATGCGCCCCGAAGGCACGATGATCGCGGCGCGCAAGGGCATGGCCAACAAGCTGGGCTACCTGGCGGCGCACGGCTCCATCGTGCTGATCTGCCTGGGCGGGCTGTTCGACGGCGACCTGATCGTGCGGGCGCAGATGGCGCTGCTGGGCAAAACGCCCTTCACCGGCGGCGGCATGCTGCGCGACGTGTCGGCCGACCACCGGCTGAGCGAGCGCAACCCCACCTTCCGCGCCAACCTGCTGGTGCCTGAAAACGGCCGCGCCGGCACGGCGCTGATCAGCATGTCCGACGGCGTGGTGCTGCAGGAGCTGCCCTTCGACATCGAGCTGAAGAAGTTCATCGTCGACTACTACGAAACGGGCATGCCCAAGCTGTTTGCCAGCGAGATCGTGATCCACGACCGCGAGACCGGCCAGGCCATCCCGGCCACGGTCAAGGTGAACCAACCCGCCTTCCACCGCGGCATCGCCATCTACCAGAGCAGCTTCGACGACGGCGGCTCGCGCCTGAAGCTGCATGCGCTGCCGCTGAAGGCCGGCACGCCGCCTTTCGACATCGAAGGCCGCGTGGGCGAAAGCACCACCCTGGCGAGCGCCGACCAGCAGCTGACGCTGGAGCTGGCCGGCCTGCGGGTGATCAACGTCGAGAACCTGGGCGCGGCCACCACCGGCCCCACCGACGTGCGCAAGGTCGACCTGGTCAGCTCGCTGGAAGAGCACCTGGGCTCAGGCGCCAAGACCAAGGCCGGCAAGACGCTGCACAACGTCGGCCCGTCGGTCTCGTACCGGCTGCGCGACAACGCAGGTCAGGCGCGTGAGTTCAACAACTACATGCTGCCGGTCGAGATCGACGGCCAGCGCGTGTACCTGGCCGGCGTGCGCGACACGCCGAACGAGAACTTCCGCTACCTGCGCATCCCGGTCGACGAGAAGGACTCGATGGACGGCTGGATGATGCTGCGCCGCGCCCTGACCGACCCCGCGCTGCGGGCCGAGGCGGTGCGCCGCTACGTGGCCAAGGCCACGCCGGCCGACAAGCCCGAGATGGCGCAGCAGCTGACCGTGACCACCGAACGGGTGCTGGGCCTGTTCTCCGGCGCCGAGGTGCCGGGCGCCAAGGACGACGCCAGCCAGGCCCCGGGCGGGCTGATGTCGCTGTCGCGCTTTCTGGAAACCACGGTGCCCGAGGCCGAGCGGCCGCGCATCTCGGAAGTGCTGCTGCGCATCCTCAACGGCGCGCTGTTCGAGCTGTACAACACCGCGCGTGAGCAGGCCGGCCTGAAGGCCGCCGAGCCGGGCGATGCCACGCAGGGCTTCATGTCGCTGGCGGTGCTGTCGCTGAGCGACAGCTTCCTCTACCCCTCGCCGGCGCTGCTGCAGCTGGCCGACTTCACCCAGGTGCAGGCCAGCGTGTTCCAGGTGGCCCGTGCCCCGGGCAAGACCCTGGTGTACATCGGCGCGGTTCTGCTCATCATCGGGGTCTTCGCCATGCTCTACGTGCGGGAACGCCGCCTGTGGATCTGGCTCCAAGACGATGGACAAGGCGGCACCCGCGTGAGCACGGCCCTGTCCACCACGCGGCGCACGCTGGACGCCGACCATGAGTTCGACCGCCTGAAGCACGACATCCTGAAGGACGCCGCATGAACACCACCACGCTCACCCTGCAGGGCTCGCGACGCTACGGCAGCCCCGGCGCATCCAACTGGATCTTCGCGCTGCTGGTGCTGGCCGGCACCGCCTTCGCCTTCCAGCGCTACAACGCGTCGATGGATGTGTACGAGAAGGCCATCCTCATCGGCGCCGCGCCGGTGATGATCGGCCTGGGCTGGTTCTGGGGCGCGCTGCGCGTGCTGAGCGTGGCAGTGGGCGCGGCCACGCTGCTGGCCATTGGCCTGTACAACCGCCACCTCGACAACTTCGGTGCCGACCTGGCGCAGGCCGACAACGTCTTCCTGCTCAAGTACTTCCTGTCCAGCCAGAGCGCCATCTTGTGGATGAGCGTGCTCTTCTTCATGAGCACCATCTTCTACTGGATCGGCTTTTTCGTGCGGGCCGACGACAACACCGCGCAGCGCATCGGCTCGCGCATGGCCTGGGCCGCGGTGTTCATGGCCCTGGTGGGCACCATGGTGCGCTGGTTCGAAAGCCACCAGATCGCGCCCGACATCGGCCACATCCCGGTCAGCAACCTGTACGAAGTGTTCGTGCTGTTCTGCTGGATGACGGCGCTGTTCTACCTGTACTTCGAGCAGCACTACCGCACCCGTGCGCTGGGCGCCTTCGTGATGCTGGTGGTCAGCGCGGCGGTGGGCTTCCTGCTCTGGTACACCGTGGTGCGTGAGGCGCACGAGATCCAGCCGCTGGTGCCCGCGCTGCAAAGCTGGTGGATGAAGCTGCACGTGCCGGCCAACTTCATCGGCTACGGCACCTTCGCGCTGTCGGCCATGGTGGCCTTTGCCTACCTCATCAAGCAGCAGGCGTCGGAAACCCGCTGGTACAAGCTGGCGCCGCTGTGGCTGCTGGGCGTGGTGCTGTGCTTCGAGCCCATCGTCTTCCGCCAGGGCGCGGCCGGCAGCGCCAGCAGCACCTACTGGATGGTGTATTTCGGCATCAGCGCGCTCATCGTCGCCGGCATCCTGATGGCGCGCCGTCGCATCGCCGCCCGCCTGCCCGCCTTCGAACTGCTGGACGACGTGATGTACAAGTCCATCGCGGTGGGCTTTGCCTTCTTCACCGTGGCCACCATCCTGGGCGCTTTCTGGGCGGCCGAGGCCTGGGGCGGCTACTGGAGCTGGGACCCGAAAGAAACCTGGGCGCTGATCGTCTGGCTGAACTACGCGGCCTGGCTGCACATGCGGCTGATGAAGGGCCTGCGCGGCGTGCCGTCGGCCTGGTGGGCCCTGGTGGGCCTGGCCGTCACCACCTTCGCGTTTCTGGGTGTGAACATGTTCCTGTCGGGCTTGCACTCGTACGGTGAACTGTGAAGTTGCATCCGGGACACTGAACCCGGCGTAAGGATCGAGGGTCCACCCCGACAGACAGCCACAGGGTGAGGCCCGCTCACCCGGCTGAATGGACGGAGTCACCTCGCATGCATTTCCACAAAGACCGCGGCTTCCAGCACCGCATCGCCTCCGAGATCACGCCGCAGGCGGTGTACGAGGAGCGCCGCCGCTGGATCCAGATGGCCGCCGCCGGTGCCGCGCTGGCGGCCGGCGCTGGCCACCTGGGCCGCGCCCACGCGCAGACGGTGGCGGCGCCCGGCAAGCTGGCCAAGCTGCCCGCGGTGCGCAGCGCCGTGGCCGGCGCCAACACCATGGAAAAGCCGACGGCCTACGAGGACGTCACCACCTACAACAACTTCTACGAATTCGGCACCGACAAGGCCGACCCGGCGCGCAACGCCACCAAGTTCAAGACCACGCCATGGACGGTGGCGGTGGAAGGCGAGGTGAAAAAGCCCAAGGTCTACGACCTGGCCGAGCTGCTGAAGCTGGCGCCGATGGAAGAGCGCATCTACCGCATGCGTTGCGTGGAAGGCTGGTCGATGGTGGTGCCCTGGGTGGGCTACTCGCTGGCCGAGCTGATCAAGCAGGTGGAGCCCACCGGCAATGCCAAGTTCGTGGAGTTCGTGACGCTGGCCGACCCCAAGCAGATGCCCTACGTGGGCACGCGCGTGCTGGAGTGGCCGTACGTGGAAGGCCTGCGCATGGACGAGGCCATGCACCCGCTGACGCTGCTGAGCTTCGGCCTGTATGGCGAGGTGCTGCCCAACCAGAACGGTGCGCCGGTACGCCTGACCGTGCCCTGGAAGTACGGCTTCAAGTCGGCCAAGTCGCTGGTCAAGATCCGCTTCGTGGACAAGCAGCCCACCAGCAGCTGGACCAAGGCGGCGCAGCAGGAATACGGCTTTTACTCCAACGTGAACCCCAAGGTGGACCATCCGCGCTGGAGCCAGGCCACCGAGCGCCGCATCGGCGAAGGCCTGTTCGCCAAGCGCCGGCCCACGCTGATGTTCAACGGCTATGAGCCGCAGGTGGGCCAGCTGTACGCGGGCATGGACCTGGCCAAGAACTTCTGACCGTGACCACCACCGCCCCTGCCCGCACCGGCGCCCCCCGCGCCCGCCCCTGGTTGATGCACCCGGCCGTCAAGCCGGCGGTGTTCATCGCCAGCCTTCTGCCGCTGGCCTGGCTGGTGTGGGGCGCCGTGGCCAACACCCTGGGCCCCAACCCGGCCGAGGCGCTGATCCGCGGCACCGGCGACTGGACGCTGCGCTTTTTGTGCCTGACGCTGGCCATCACCCCGCTGCGGCACTGGTTCAGCCAGCCGGCGCTGGTGCGGCTGCGGCGCATGCTGGGCCTGTTCACCTTTTTCTACGGCGTGCTGCACTTCCTGTGCTACGCCTGGCTGGACATGGGCCTGGTCCTGCCCGACATCCTGACCGACATCGCCAAGCGGCCGTTCATCCTGGTGGGCACCGCTGCGCTGTTGCTGATGGCGCCGCTGGCCGCCACCTCGTTCAACCGCGCGATCAAGGCGATGGGCGGCAAGCGCTGGCAGGCGCTGCACAAGGCCATCTACGCGGTGGTGCTGCTGGGGCTGCTGCACTTCTTCTGGATGCGGGCGGCCAAGCACAACTTCGGCGAGTGGTCGGTCTACGCCGGCATCGTGGCCGTGCTGCTGGGCGACCGCTTGCTGCGATCACGCCGAAAGGCCTGAGCAACCAGCCGGCCAGCGAGCCAAGGCACGCTGCATGCTTGCAGCGGCCGCATGGCCTCCCCCACTGCAACCCTTCCCCCGGCTGAACGCCACACCTTGCTGGACGACGCGCAGGCCTTGCTGGCCGGCACGCTGTTCGTGGCGCTGGGGCTGACGATGTACGAGCATGCCGGCCTCATCACCGGCGGCGTGGCGGGGGCGGCCTTCCTGCTGAGCTACGCCACCGGCTGGTCGTTCGGCCTGCTGTTCTTCGTGCTGAACGTGCCGTTCTACTGGCTGGCCTGGAAGCGGCTGGGCCCGGCCTTCACCTTCAAGACCTTCCTGGCCATCGGCCTGGTGTCGGTGTTCACCGCGATGGCGCCGAAGGTGGTGAGCTTCGACCGGCTGCACCCCGTGGTGGCGGCGGTGCTGGGCGGCATTCTGGTGGGCTTTGGCCTGCTGGCGCTGCTGCGCCACCGCGCGAGCGTGGGCGGCGTCAACATCCTGGCGCAGTACCTGCAGGAACGCCGCCGCTGGAGCGCCGGCAAGGTGCAGCTGGTGATCGACGGGCTGATCGTGCTGGCCGCGATGCTGGTGCTGCCGCCGCAGCGCATCCTGCTGTCCGTACTGGGTGTGGTGGCGCTCAGCGGTGTGCTGATGATGAACCACCGCCCCGGGCGCTACCTGGGCGTGTGACCGGCGCCGCCTCCGCACAAGCCCTGAGGAACCGGCGGCCGGCGGCGGCAGTCCAGGCAAGGCGCCGGGGCCGGCGGCCCATGCACCCGGAAGCAGCATGCAGGCAGGCCCGCGACGTGCTTAGCAGGCTGCAGCAGTTGCCAAGGGGAACCCGCATGCACGTGAACAGGAATGCCGTGTCACCTTGCCCGGTACCGCGCCACCGGGCGCTGGAAGTGTTGCCGGGCCGCGCGCGCGATGCGCTGGCCGATGCGCTCCATCATCTGGACGAGGCGGAGCTGCAGGATCAGCCCGCCATCCTGGCCCTGGCGCTGGCCCAGGTGGGCCGCTGTTACCGTCGCATGGGCGACGGCGCCACCGCCGAGTGGTACCTGCAGCAGGGCCTGCGCAAGGCACGCACCCTGTGTGCGCCGGAAGCGTGCATCGAGCTGCTGTGCGACCTGGCCGAGCTGGTGTCCATCCTGGCCACCGAGATCTGCCGCGACGACCCCCGCGGCGCCCATGCGGTGCGTGAACGCGCCCGCGACCACGGCTATGAAGCCGCCCAGATGGTCAGCCTGATGGGCGACTGGGAATGGGAAGCCGCGGTGCTGCAGCGGGTGAGCCGCGTGCTGGACCGCTGCGGCGACGTGGACGACGCGGCCGCGCTGCGCGAGCGGGCCGGCATGCTGCGGGCGCGCGACCTGCGCACGCTGACCGCCGCGAACGACGCATCCAGCTGGGCGCGGTCGGCGCAGTAGGCCGACCGCCTGCTGACGACTGGCGCCCCAACACCGGCGATTCCCGCCTACTGGCGCCGGAGCACCGGCGAGCCTCGCCTACTGGCGCCCCAACACGGGCGCCAGGGCTTTGCCCGTATGGCTGCCCGCCAGCACCACCTGCTCGGGCGTGCCGGCCACCACGATGCGGCCGCCGGCATCGCCGCCTTCCGGCCCCAGGTCGATCACCCAGTCCGCCTCGGCGATCACGTCCAGGTCGTGCTCGATCACCACCACGCTGTGGCCGCCCTGCACCAGCCGGTGCAGCACATGGATCAGGCGCTCCACGTCGGCCATGTGCAGGCCCACGGTGGGTTCATCCAGCACATACAGCGTGTGCGGCGCCTTCTGGCCGCGGCGGCCCACTTCATCCCTGACTTTGCTCAGCTCGGTCACCAGCTTGATGCGCTGCGCCTCGCCGCCGCTCAGCGTGGGTGAAGGCTGGCCCAGCGTCAGGTAGCCCAGGCCCACGTCCTTGAGCAGCTGCAGCGGGTGCGCGATGGCCGGCATCGAGGCGAAGAACTCCACCGCCTCGTCCACCTCCATGTTCAGCACGTCGCCGATGCTCTTGCCGCGCCAGCTCACCGCCAGCGTCTCGGGGTTGAAGCGCTGGCCGTGGCACACGTCGCAAGGCAGCTTCACGTCGGGCAGGAAGCTCATCTCGATGGTGCGCATGCCCTGGCCTTCGCAGGCCGGGCAGCGGCCTTCACCGGTGTTGAAGCTGAAGCGCCCCGGCCCGTAGCCGCGCGCCTTGGCCTCCAGCGTTTCGCTGAACAGCCGCCGCACCGCGTCCCAGAAGCCGATGTAGGTGGCCGGGCAGCTGCGCGGCGTCTTGCCGATGGGCGTCTGGTCCACTTCCAGCACGCGGTCCACCGCGGTCCAGCCTTCCAGCGCCTCGCAGCCCTGCAGCGGCGGCGCCTTGCCCTTGTTGCGCACACCGTGCTGCACCAGCGCCTGCACGTTGTGCAGCAGCACGTCGCGCGCCATCGTGCTCTTGCCCGAACCGCTGACGCCGGTGATGGCCACCAGCCGGTGCAGCGGCACGTCCACGTCGATCTGCTTGAGGTTGTGCAGGTCGGCACCGCGCAGCTGCAGCCGCGGCGTGTCGTCCA
>NZ_CAXFDV010000287.1:0-2041 GCF_964001545.1 uncultured Aquincola sp. | reverse complement strand
TGCTGGAGATGCTGAGCGCCCAGACCGGCAGCCGCGTGACCGCGCAGCACCAGCCGCGCGAACAGCGCCGCATCTGGCTGGACATGGCCGACAAGGGCGCGCAGATCGCGCTGGCGCGGCTGCTGGCCGAAGAGGGCTCGCAGCGAGCGCGCACCCGTGCGCTGGCCGAGGCGCTGCAGCTGGACGTCGATTCCCTGGACAGCTTGCGCATCGAGTGCTTCGACATCAGCCACACCGCGGGTGAATCCACCCAGGCCAGTTGCGTGGTGTTCGAGAACCACCAGATGCAGAACGCGCAGTACCGGCGCTACAACATCACCGGCATCACCGGCGGTGACGACTATGCCGCCATGCGCCAGGTGCTCACGCGGCGCTACGGCAAGATCGCCGAGGCGATGGCCGCGCAGGCCGAAGAAGGCGTGGCGCCGGCCGAAGGCGAAGCGGCTGTCGAGCCCAGCCCCAGGCTGCGCATGCCCGACCTGGTGCTGGTGGACGGCGGCAAGGGCCAGGTGTCGATGGCGCGCGAGGTGTTTGCGTCGCTGGGCCTGGACCTGTCGCTGATCGTGGGTGTTGAAAAAGGCGAGGGCCGCAAGGTGGGCCTGGAAGAGCTGGTGTTTGCCGACGGCCGGCCCAAGGTGTACCTGGGCCATGACTCGGCCGCGCTGATGCTGGTGGCCCAGATCCGCGACGAGGCGCACCGCTTTGCCATCACCGGCATGCGGGCCAAGCGCGCCAGCGTGCGCACCGGCGGCAGCAAGCTCGAAGAAATCCCGGGCGTGGGCCCGAAAAAACGTGCACGCCTGCTGCAGCGCTTTGGCGGCGCACGCGGCGTGACCAATGCCAGCGTCGACGAACTGTGCGGCGTGGAAGGCATATCCCGACAACTGGCGGAGGAGATCTACCGTGCATTGCATTGACACCGCGCCGCATGGGCGTGGTTGGAAGGCGGCCCTGGCGGCCCTGGCGGCGGCGCTGCTGGTGGCCGGCTGCGGCACCAGCGTGCCCTTGGGCCGCAGTGGTGGTGGCGTAGGCGGTAGCGCGGGCGGCATCGTCACCGCGCCCACCCGCTCGCCGGAGCTGAGCAGCCAGCCCGCCGTCGCGCGCAAGCAGGCCCGCGACTGGGCCGAGTACAAGCTGCATGCCGCCCAGCGGCTGGCCGAGGCCAACCCCGACCTGGTCTACATGACCGAGGTGCGGCAGCCGCTGCTGGCCATACCGGTGCTGGAGATCGAGCTGAATGCCGATGGCAGCGTGCGCCACATCAAGGTGGCCCGCCGGCCGGGCCAGGCGGTGGACACCATCGACATCGCCATCGCCGCGGTGCAGCGCGCCGCGCCCTTCGGCGACGTGCGCCACCTGCCCAAGCCCTGGGTGTACAGCGAGGTGTTCCTGTTCAACGACGCGCGCAAGTTCAAGCCGCGCCTCCTGGATGAATAGTCGCCTTCTCAACCCCGCAAGGTAGCATCGGCCATGTTTTTCAACCTGCCGACTCTGCTGACCTGGGCGCGCATCGTCGCGATTCCTTTGATCGTCGGCATCTTCTACCTGCCCGTGGACGCCGGCATGCGCAACCTGATTGCGACCGTGCTGTTCATCGTGGTGGCCCTGACCGACTGGCTGGACGGCTACCTGGCGCGCCGGCTCAACATGACCTCGAAGTTCGGCGCCTTCCTCGACCCGGTGGCCGACAAGTTCCTGGTCTGCGCCGCGCTCATCATCCTGGTGTGGCTGCACCGGGCCGATGCGATGGTGGCGCTGATCATCATCGGCCGCGAGATCGCCATCTCGGCCCTGCGTGAGTGGATGGCCGAGATCGGCGCGCGCCGCAGCGTGGCGGTGCACATGCTGGGCAAGCTCAAGACCACGGTGCAGATGGTGGCCATCCCCTTCCTGCTGTACGACGGTCCGCTGCTGGGCGTGATCGACACGCGCATCTGGGGCACGGGCCTGATCTGGGCGGCCGCGGTGCTGACCATCTGGTCGATGGTGTACTACCTGCAAAAAGCGCTCCCCGACATCCGCGCCAACGTGCGGTGACGCA
>NZ_CAXFDV010000286.1:0-10194 GCF_964001545.1 uncultured Aquincola sp. | reverse complement strand
TGGCAGCGCTGGTTCTTCATCGGCCTGGCCTCGGTGGTGTCGGTGTTCATCGTGGTGATGCTCAAGAAGCACCCGGGGCAGAAGCTCTTCTGCTTTGCGCTGGCCATGATCCTGGGCGGTGCCATCGGCAACGTGATTGACCGGGCCATCCACGGCTACGTGGTCGACTTCATCCAGGTGCATGCGGCGGGCAAGTTCTTCCCCAGCTTCAACCTGGCCGACAGCGCCATCACGCTGGGTGCGATCTGCCTGATCCTGGACGAGCTGCGGCGGGTGCGCGGCACGCGCTGACACCTGTGTGACGGGCGCGGCGCCGCGGCCGCCGCAGAATCGACGCATGGGCACCCTTTACCTCGTTCGGCACGGCCAGGCGTCTTTCGGCGCCGACGATTACGACCAGCTGAGCACGCTGGGCCGACGGCAGGCCGTGCGCCTGGGCGAGTATTTCCGCGCCAAGGGCCTGACGTTCGAGGCGGCCCTGGTGGGCACGCTGCGCCGCCACGGCCAGACCTTCGATGGCATCTGCGAAGGCTTGCAGGTGCAGCCGCCCGCGCTGGCGTGGCCGGGGCTGAACGAGTACGACAGCGAAGCGGTGATCGCCGCCTTCCACGCCGAGCCGCTGGCCAAACCCGACACGCCCGAGCTGGTGCGCCACCACTTCCGGCTGCTGCGCGAAGGCCTGACCCGCTGGATGCGCGGCGATACCCAGCCCGCCGGCATGCCCAGCTACGCGGAGTTTCTGCGCGGCGTGACCAGCGCGCTGGACCATGTGCGCAGCCAGCACCAGGGCGACGTGCTGCTGGTGTCCAGCGGCGGTCCCATCTCCACCGCAGTGGGCCATGTGCTGGGCACCGCGGCCGAGACCACCATCGAGCTGAACCTGCGCATGCGCAACTGCTCGCTCACCGAGTTCGCGTACACGCCCAAGCGGCACATGCTGGTCAGCTTCAATGCGCTGCCGCATTTCGAGCACCCGGACTGCGCCAGGTGGATGACCTACACCTGAGCCCGGCGCGCAAGCTTCAGGGCAGCAGGATGCTGCAGCCCGTGGTGGCGCGCGACTCCAGCTCGCGGTGCGCCTGCGCGGCTTCAGCCAGCGGGTAGCGCTGGTCGATGCGGATCTTCACCGCGCCGCTGGCGACCATGCCGAACAGGTCGTCGGCCATCGCCTGCGTCGATTCGCGGGTGGCGATGTGGGTGAACAGCGTGGGCCGCGTGACGTACAGCGAGCCCTTGGCCGCCAGCACGCCCAGCTCCACCGGCGGCGCCTTGCCCGAGGCATTGCCGAAGTTGGCCAGCAGGCCGAAGGGCTGCAGCACGTCGAGCGAACGCTCGAAGGTGTCCTTGCCCACCGAGTCGTACACCACCTTCACACCGGCGCCGCCAGTGATCTGCTTGACCCGATCAACAAAATCCTCGCTGCGGTAGTTGATGGCATGGCGGGCACCATGGTCCAGCGCCAGCTGGCACTTCTCGTCGCTGCCGGCGGTGCCGATCAGCTGCAGGCCCATGGCCTTGGCCCACTGGCAGGCGATCAGGCCCACGCCGCCGGCCGCCGCATGGAACAGCACGAAGTCGCCGGGCTGCAGGCCGCCCACCGGCTGCGTCTTGCGCAGCAGGTACTGCACCGTCAGGCCCTTGAGCATCATGGCCGCGCCTTCTTCGAAGCTGATGGCGTCGGGCAGCTTGACCACCGCCTTGGCGGGCATCACCCGCAGCTGGCTGTAGGCGCCGGGCGGCTGGCTGGCATAAGCGGCGCGGTCGCCGGGCTTCAGGTGCGTGACGCCCTCGCCCACCGCTTCCACGATGCCGGCGCCTTCCATGCCCAGGGTCAGCGGCAGCGGGTTGTTGTACAGGCCCGTGCGCTGGTACACGTCGATGAAGTTCAGACCGCAGGCATGGTGGCGGACGCGCAGCTCACCGGGGCCGGGCTCGCCAACGCTCAGGTCGACCAGCTTCATGACCTCGGGGCCACCGTATTCGGTGATCTGGATCGCAGGTGCGGTGGTGGGCAAGGCAGTCTCCTCACGGCTCGTTGGGGTCGCCATCTTGCCGCGCTTGGGCTTACCCTGCAGCCATGCGCCGACTCGACCTTGCCCCCAACCTCGCGATCGCCACGCTGTGGGCCGACTGGCTGCGCCAATGCGGCATCGAGGCCACGGTGCAGCGCGCTTTCAGCAGCAGCATCGCCGGCCAGATTCCGCCCGACCAGGCGCTGCCCGAGGTGTGGCTGGCGGACGAACAGCACTACGAGCGCGCCCGCGCCCTGCTGGACGAGTTGCGCGCCCGGCCCAGCCGCCAGTGGTGGTGCCGCGGCTGCGGCGAACGCATCGAAGGCGGCTTCGAACAGTGCTGGAACTGCGGTGCGATGATGCCGGCATGACCGCGCAGTCCCTGAACGTCCGCATCGCCCTCCTCCTCGCCCTGCCTCCCCTGCTGTGGGCCAGCAATGCGGTCGCCGGCCGCATGCTGGTCGGTGCGGTGCCGCCGGTCCTGATCAATGCGCTGCGCTGGGTGCTGGCGCTGGGGGTGCTGCTGCCGCTGGGCTGGCGCGCCATCGGCACGCCGGCCGCACGCCAGCAGGTGCTGGCCCGCTGGAAGCCTGGCCCTGCTGGGGCTCACAGGCGTGGGCGCCTACAACGCGCTGCAGTACCTGGCGCTTACCACCTCCACGCCGCTCAACGCCACCTTGATCACCGCCAGCTCGCCGGTGTGCATGATGCTGGTGGGCGCCCTTTTCTACGGCCAGCGGCCCACGCGGCGCGGGCTGCTGGGCGCGGCGCTGTCACTGGTGGGCGTGGCGGTGGTGCTGGCGCGGGGCGAGCTGGCGGCGCTGGCGCGCATCAGCTTCGTGCCCGGCGACCTGCTGATGCTGCTGGCCATGCTGAGCTGGTCGTTCTACAGCTGGATGCTGGCCAAGCCGGCGCCCTCGATGGCCGGTGAACAACGCCCCGCCTGGGACTGGTGGGGCTTCATGCTGATCCAGACCCTGTTCGGCCTGGTCTGGGCCGGCAGCGCCGCGCTGCTGGAAGCGGCCATTGCGCCTGCGCCGGTGCAATGGACCACCGGCACCGTGCTCACGCTGGTGTACATCGCGCTGGGCCCGTCCATCCTGGCCTACCTGTGCTGGGGCCGCGGCGTGGCTGCGGTGGGCCCGGCCACGGCGGCCTTCTTCATCAACCTGACGCCGCTGTTCGCCGCGCTGCTGCAGGCCCTGCTGCTGGGCGTGCCGCCACAGCCGTACCACGCGCTGGCCTTTGCGCTGATCGTCGCGGGCATCCTGGTGTCGTCCCGCCGATAGTCCCCGGGCGCAGGCTCAACGCGCGCCGGCCCACTGGGCCTTGAGCAAGGCCACCCAGTCGTCGGCCCGCGCGGGCGGGCGGTCCGTCGGCCAGGCTGCGGCCAGTTGGATGCGCAGGTCGTCTTCTTCCACGATGCGGCGGAACACCACGCCGCGGCGGCGCACCGTGTTCAAGGATTGCGGCACCAGCGCAAAGCCGCGGCCCTCGGCAATCAGGCCCAGCAGCACCGGGTGCTCGGCCGGCTCGGCCACGCGCGGCGGGTGAAAGCCCAGGCGCTGGAACACCTGCTCGCAGTGGTCGAAGTAGGCGGGGTTGAGGCGGCGGTTGAACCAGAACAAGGTATCGGCCGCCAGCGCCTGCAGCGGAATGCGCCGGCGCTGCGCCAACGGATGGCGGGCCGACAGGCAGGCCACCAGCGGATCGTCGCCCAGGTGCTGCAGCGCCAGGCCATCGGTGCGTGATGGCAGG
Source organism: uncultured Aquincola sp. (assembly GCF_964001545.1). Taxonomy (NCBI): domain Bacteria; kingdom Pseudomonadati; phylum Pseudomonadota; class Betaproteobacteria; order Burkholderiales; family Sphaerotilaceae; genus Aquincola; species uncultured Aquincola sp. The sequence goes on along the minus strand of NZ_CAXFDV010000286.1, from coordinate 6,424 downwards.
CCGATCACCGCCAGGTCCAGCTCGCCACGGTGCAGGTCGCGGATCAGGTGCGCCGAGATCTGGCGCTGCAGGCGCAGCTGCCGGCCGGGCCAAGCCGCCTCGAACGCCGGCACCAGGCCGCCGAACAGGCTCACGTCCACCACCGTGGTGATGCCCAGCCGCAGCACCGGCGCCTGCGGCGCGGCCGCTGCCGGCTCGAACTGGTTTACCGCCTGGGCCAGCTGCTGCACCAGCGCCCGCGCCTGGGCCAGGAAGCGCCGGCCCGCCTCGGTCAGCTGCACGCTGCGGCGGTCGCGGTCGAAGAGGCGCGCGCCCAGCGCCGCTTCCAGGGCCTGGATCTGCCGCGTGAGCGGCGGCTGGGTGATGCACAAGCGCTCGGCGGCGCGGCGGAAGTTCAGCTCTTCAGCCACTGCGACGAAGTACTCGAGCTGGCGCAGGCTGGGTGGGCGTGCCATGGGCGTTGTGCGAAGCCGAGGGGTGATGCGCACAAGGTATCAGACAAATGGCATTGGCGGCGAGCCTGGCGCGCCGCTACGGTGCAGGCATGACACACCCCACCTTCGACCAGGGCCTGGCCCTGCTGCAGCAGCTGGAAGGCTGCGACCACCCCAGCTTGTTCGATGCCCTGGCGCCGCTGGCGCCCGATCTGGCCACGATGGCGGTGAGCTTCGTCTATGGCCAGCTGTACACCCGGCCGCAGCTCACGCTGCCGCAGCGCCAGCTGGTCACGGTGGCGGCGCTGGCCGCCCTGGGCAACGCGCGGCCGCAGCTGCAATTCCACATCGGCGGCGCGTTGAACGTGGGTTGCAGCCCGCAGGAGATCGTCGAGCTGATGCTGCACCTGGCGGTGTACGCCGGCTTTCCGGCGGCGCTCAACGGCCTCTTCGCCGCGCAGGAGGTGTTCCGGGCGCGGGGCGAGGCGCCTGAGCCCGCCGCGCCGCCGGTGCCGCCCCAAGCCGACCGCTACCGGGCCGGCTGGCAGGCGCTGCAGGCCATCGACGGCCATGCCGGCGAGCAGGTCATCGCCTCACTGGCGGCCATCGCGCCCGACCTCGGCCGCTTCATCATCGAGTTCGCGTTCGGCGACGTCTACACCCGCCCAGGCCTCACGCTGCTGCAGCGTGAGCTTGCCACGGTGGCCGCGCTGGCGGCCATGGGTACTGCCGCGCCGCAACTGCGGGTGCACCTGCACGGGCTGCTGAACGTGGGCGGCACGCCCGCGCAGATGACGGAGGCGCTGATGCACATCGCCGCTTACGCCGGATTTCCGGCGGCCATCAATGGCGTGTTGCTGGCACAGCAGGTGCTGGCCGAGCGTCCCACCCTGGACTGAAGCCGCTCAGCGCCAGTGCCGCGCAAACACCGGCGCCACGCCCGGGTCCTGGTCGATGCGGCTCATCAGCGCGCTGAAGGCCGGGCGAGCGGTGGCCAGGTGGGCTCGCGCGCCCGACCATTTCGACACCACGGCCGCCAGCAGATCCAGCGCGCCCAGCCGTTCGCCGCTGAGCCAGGGCGTGCCGCTGAAGGTGTCGGCAAACACCTCCCACAGCGCATGCAGGCGCTGGCGGGCGCCGGCCTTCACCGCTTCGCAGTGCGCCGGCTCGGCCGGGCTGCACCAGCGCTCGGGGTAGTCGATGATGCCGATGGCCGCATAGCAGTTGGCCACGATGTAGACCAGGCCGCGGATGGCCTGGGCCCGTGCGGCGGCATCGGCCGGCAGCAGGCCGCTGGCCGGGTGGCGCAGCCCCAGCTCGATCAGGATGGCGGCGCTTTCGCTCATCACCTGGCCGTCGGGCCAGCGCAGCGCCGGAATCTGCTGCAGCGGGTTGGCCGTGCGCAGTTCGTCCAGCGCCGAGGCGCCGTCCCAGGTGGCCGCGTCCACCACGCGGAAAGGCAGGCCGGCCTGCAGCAGCGCTGCTTCCACCGCGGCCGAGCCGCTGCCTGCATAGCCGTACAACACATGTTCGCCACTGGCCATGAACTTCTCCTGGCGTTGGGCGGCGGCAGATTCAGAAGGTGCCGGGGTAGGCGCCGCCGTCGAGCAGGATATTCTGACCCGTCAGATAACCCGCCTGTGCGCTGCACATGAAGGCGCAGATCGCACCGAACTCCTCGGCGCTGCCGAAGCGCTGCGCCGGGATGCCCTGGCGGCGGCGGTCGGCCATGTCGTCCACGCTCACGCCGCTCTTGGCCGCGCCCGCCTGCATGGTCTTGCGCAGGCGGTCGGTGTCGAAGGCACCGGGCAGCAGGTTGTTGAGCGTGACGTTGCGGCCGGCCAGCCGCGACTGACGGGCCAGCCCGGCCACGAAGCCGGTGAGCCCGCTGCGTGCGCCGTTGGACAGGCCCAGCACGTCGATCGGCGCCTTCACCGCACCCGAGGTGATGTTGACCACGCGGCCGAAGCCGCGCTCGGCCATGCCATCGACCGTGGCCTTGATCAGCTCGATGGGCGTGAGCATGTTGGCATCCAGCGCCGCGATCCAGGCCTCGCGGTCCCAGCTGCGGAAGTCGCCCGGCGGCGGGCCGCCGGCGTTGTTGACCAGGATGTCCACCTGCGGGCAGGCGGCCAGCGCCTGGGCCCGGCCATCGGCGGTGGTGATGTCGCCGGCCACGGCCTTCACCTGCACCGCCGGGTTCAGCGCACGCAGCGCGGCCGCGGTGGCCTGCAGCGCTTCTTCACCGCGGGCGGTGATGGTCACGTTCACGCCTTCGCGCACCAAGGCCTCGGCGCAGCCGCGGCCCAGACCCTTGCTGGCGGCGCACACCAGCGCCCACTTGCCTGCCAATCCCAAATCCATCGTCATGTCCTCCAACGTGTCAACAACCACACACCGCCCAGCACCAGGGCCGTGCCCACCGCCAGCCAGGGCGTGAAGGGCTCGCCCAGGATCACGATGCCCATGGCCAGCGTGCTCATGGGGCCGATCATGCCCACCTGCGAAGCCATCGAGGCGCCGATGCGCTCGATGGCCATCATCACCATCAGCACCGGGGCCACGGTGCACACCGTGGCATTGAGCAGGCTCATCCACAGCACCGGCTCGGGCACCTGCAGCGCCGACACCGGCCGCAGCACGAAGAACTGCACGATGCACAGCACGCAGGCCACGCTGCTGGCCAGGCCGCTGAGCCGGGCCGACCCCAGGCGGCGCACCGCCTCGCCACTGAGCACCAGGTACACCGCATAGCCGACCGCGCTGCCAAACACCAGCGCGGTTCCCAGGGCCACGCGCGGGCCTTCGAAGCTCAGCTCACGGCCGAAGACGATCGCCACGCCGGCATAACCCACCGCCAGCGCCACCAACTGCCGCGCGCTCACGCGGCGGCGGTACACCACCCAGCCGATCAGCAGCACGATGGTGGGGTTGAGGTACAGGATCAGCCGCTCCAGGCTGGCGCTGATGTACTGCAGCCCGAGAAAGTCCAGAAAGCTGGCCAGGTAGTAGCCGGTGAAGCCCAGCAGCAGCACCGTGCCCCAGTCGCGGCGCGACAGCGGCGGCTTGCCGCGGCCGGCCCACCAGGCCAGCAGCATGAACAGCGGCATGGCCAGCAGCATGCGCAGGAACAGCACCTGCACCGCGTCCACCCCATGGCGGTACATCAGCTTGGCCACGATGGCCTTGCCCGAGAACGCAATGGCCCCGGCACTGGCCAGCAGCAGCCCGGGCCAGACGGCGGAGGGTGCCGCGGCGGTGCCAGCGGCAGCGGGCGTGGCCCGTGGTGGGGAAGAAGACATCGGCCGGGCACTATAGGCCAGGCAAGGAAGAACCCGGCTTGGGCCGGGTTCGTCATGCGCCAAGCCGGGCTTGCCGGGCCGGGAAGGCTGGAAGGCTGACGCCTCAGCCGCCCGCCGCGATGATGCGCTCGATGTTGCGCTCGGCCAGCGCCGAGATGGTGAGCGACGGATTGACCGCCCCGGTGTTGCCGGGAATGGCCGCGCCGTCCATCACATACAGCTGCGGGTAGTTGAGCACCCGGCCATAGGCGTCGGTGGCCTTGCCGATCACCGCGCCGCCCAGCGGGTGTCCGGTGAAGGAGGCATCCACGTCCTTGAGCAGCGGCGGCACGTTGGCCGGCAGCGTCAACGACCGCTGCGCGATGCGGTTGTTCACCGCCCGCATCGCGGCCACGGTGTCGTTGTTGCCTGCGGCCGGCCACAGCAGCCGCGCGCGGTCGGTGGCCGCGTCGTAGACGAAGCTGCCGCGGTTGGTGGTGTCGAAGCTCATGCCCAGGCTGGGGCCCAGGCCCACGCTCAGCGGCACGCCCGGGGCGTACCAGTTCTCCAGCGTGACGGGCAGGCCGCCGCTGGTGTCGTGGATCATCGAAGCGCAGGCCGAGCCGGTGGTCACGCCCAGGTCGAAGGCGCCGACGCGGGCCACCGCGCTGTCGCCATTGGTGCCCCAGCCGCGGCCCACGTGCTCGTTGAGCAGCGGCAGGTCGCCCAGTGCCTTGGCCCGCACCAGCAGCTCCGACGTGCCGATGGAGCCGGCCGCCAGGAACAGCATGTCGCAGGTGAGGTTCCAGCTGGCCAGCAGCGTGCCGTCGGGGCTGCGCTTGGCCACTTCCAGCAGGTAGCGGGTACCGTCGCGGTAGATGCGGCGCACCTCGTGGCCGGGGTACACGCCCACGCGGCCGGTGGCCTGGGCCTGCTTCAGGTAGTTCTGGTTGAGGTCGAACTTGGCGCCGTTGGAATTGCCGAAGTTGGACAGCCCGACGGTGCACGAAGGCCGCGAAGTGCCGGCCAGCTCCTGGCGCACCACGTTCCAGTTCCAGATGCCGTCCACCGGCGTGGGCGCATAACCGGCCTTGCGCATGTCGCTGTCCCAGCGGCGCGAATGGCTGAAGGGCAAGGACTGGTAGACGTCGGACGGCATGGCGCTGAGCCGCAGCATCTGCCGCACACGCGGGTAGTAGGTGGCGTTCATCTCGGCGTACGACACCGTGCCGCCGAACAGCGCGTCGAACTAGCGCTGCTGCGGCTGGATCATCACGCCGGTGAACACCACCGAGCCGCCACCGACGCAGGCGCCGCGCCACACGTCCATGTTCTCGAACTCGCTCACGTCCAGCACGCCGCCGAAGCGGTCGATCGGCAGGCCGGGCACGCCGAACACGTACTTGCTGCGGTCGCGGAACCAGAAGCCGCGGCCATCGGGCAGCGTGTCCTGCGTGAAGATCTCGCGCGTGGGGTGGTTGGGCCACTGGAAGCCACGCTCGAGCACCGTGGCGGTGATGCCGGCCTGTGCCAGCCGCAGGGCCGAGATGGCGCCGCCAAAGCCCGAGCCGATGACGATGGCCCGCGTGTGCGCCGGCGGCGTCGGCGCGCTGGCATAAATCTCGGGGACGATGCCGCGGTAGTCACGCGGCAGCAGCAGGGCTTGCGAGGTGAGAGGCAGGCCGGCAGCGGCCGAGCCCAGGCCCAAATGCTTCAGCAGGTCACGACGTTTCACGTTCGGTGGATCGACGAGTCAAGGGACTGCGATGATCCACCGAAATAAACATTAATGACACATTGAGTGTCATTGATGTCATTAATCCGAAACACTGACTCTTGGCCGGCTCCAAAGAAGAACCCGGCCGAAGCCGGGTTCTTCCTGGACCGCCTTGCGGCGCATCAGGCCGTGGTGGCCTTCTTGTGCGAAGCCTTCTTGCTGTGCTTGACGTGCTTGACGTGCTTCTTGGCAGGCGCCTTGGAGGCGGTGGCCACCGCCGGGGTGGCGGTGGTGGCGGCCGGGGCCACGGCGTCGGCGGCGAAGGCGCCGAAAGCGATCATGGAAGCGGCAGCGGCGGCGATCAGTTTCTTCATGGTAGGGCTCCAGCGTGACTTGGGTGGCGCGGCGTTTGGTGCCGCGGCCCCTTCACAACGAGGCGGGTTCCCGCCCCGTTGACGGCTTTACAAAAAGACACAAAGGGCCGACCGCAGCCGCAGGATCACTCTTCCTGGAAGGCCTCTTCGCGCTTCTTCTTGACCGAAGGCAGCAGCACGATGATCACCATCAGCGCCGCGGCCACCAGCAGACCGGCCGACAGCGGACGCGTCATGAAGGTGCTCCAGTCGCCACGCGACAGCAGCAACGCGCGGCGCAGGTTTTCTTCCATCATCGGGCCCAGGATGAAGCCCAGCAGCAGCGGTGCGGGCTCGCAGCCCAGCTTGTAGAAGATGTAGCCCACGATGGCGAATCCGGCGCCCATGTACACGTCGAACGCGTTGTTGTTCAGGGTGTACAGGCCGATGCAGCAGAACACCATGATGGCCGGGAACAGGAACCGGTAAGGCACCGTCAGCAGCTTGATCCAGATGCCGATCAGCGGCAGGTTCAGGATGATCAGCATCAGGTTGCCGATCCACATGCTGGCGATCAGGCCCCAGAACAGGTCGGGGTTGCTGGTCATCACCTGCGGACCGGGCTGGATGCCCTTGATG
>NZ_CAXFDV010000285.1:0-2376 GCF_964001545.1 uncultured Aquincola sp. | reverse complement strand
GCGTCCAGCGCGGCCAGCTCGCTGCGCCACTGGGCCAGCAACGTGGGCAGCTCGGCCGGCGCGCGGCGGTAGCGGCGGGCCAGGCTCATCCAGGCGCCCAGGCGGGCATCCAGCTGTTCCAGCCGCTGCGGATCGACCTCGGTATGGCCCAGGTAGCCATGCAGCGTGTGGGCGGCGTCTTCCAGCTGCGCCTGGGCGCCGCGCAGCACCTCGATCACGTCGGCCAGGCGGGCATCGTGGTGCACCACGTCGCCCAGCGCGTCGATGGCGCGCGAGGTCAGGCCGTCGGCGCTGGTGTCGGCCTCGGCCACCGCGTCCAGCGCCTGGCGGCCGGCGTCCAGCAGCGCCTGCGCGTGGGAGGCGCGCTGGTGCTCGGCATTCAGCTCGTCCCATTCGTCGTCGCCGGGGGCCAGCTTGTCCAGCTCGCCGATCTGCCAGGCCAGGCGCTCACGCTCACGCTCGATGCTGTCGCGCTGGGCGCGGGCGGCTTCCAACGCTTCGCCAGCGGCGCGCATCGCGGTCCAGGCGTCGGTCAGCGGCTGGGGGTCCAGGCCGGCCTGGGCGTCCAGCAGCGCGCGCACGGCGGCCGGGCGGGTCAGGCTTTGCCAGGCATGCTGGCCGTGGATGTCCAGCAGGTGCTCGGCCGCTTCGCGAAGCTGCGCCAGTGTGGCGGCATGGCCGTTCACCCATGCGCGGCTCTTGCCCTGGGCGTCGATGGAGCGGCGCAGCAGCAGCACGCCGTCGTCGGCGCTGCCGTCGAAGCCGGCTTCGGTCAGCCAGCCGGTCAGGCTGGGCGGCAGGTCGAACTCGGCGGTGATGTCGGCACGGGCCGCGCCTTCGCGCACCACGCCGGCGTCGCCCCGGCTGCCCAGCGCCAGCTGAAGCGCATCGATCAGGATGGACTTGCCGGCGCCGGTTTCACCGGTCAGCACCGAGAAGCCGGGCTGGAGGTCGATCTCCAGCGACGGCACGATGACGAAATCGCGCAGGGCCAGGCGGCGCAGCATCGGTGTCAAACCCCTTCGTACCAGCGCAGCTTGCGCCGCAGCGTGGCGTAGTAACTCCATCCGCGCGGGTGCAGGAAGCGCACCTTGTGCGCCGAGCGTTGCACGCGCACTTCGTCGCCGTGCAGCAGGCTGGTCAGGCTGTGCATGTCGAAGTTGGCCGAGGCGTCGCGGCCGGCGACGATCTCCACCGTGATCTCGGCCGCGTCGGGCAGCACGATGGGCCGGTTGGACAAGGTGTGCGAAGCGATCGGCACCAGCACCCAGCCCGCGATGCCCGGGTGCAGGATGGGCCCGCCGGCCGACAGCGCATAGGCGGTGGAGCCGGTGGGCGAGGCGATGATCAGCCCGTCGGCCCGCATGTTGGCCACGAACTCCTCGCCGATGTGGATGCGCAGTTCCACCATGCTGGCGGTGGCGCCGCGGCTGACCACCACGTCGTTCAGCGACATGCTCTCGAAGATCGGCCGGCCGTCGCGCCAGACGCCGCCGCCCAGCATGCTGCGGTGTTCTTCTTCGTAGTCGCCGTCCAGCATCGGCGCCAGCGCCTCGCGGAAGTGCGCCACCGTGATGTCGGTGATGAAGCCCAGCCGGCCCTGGTTGATGCCGACCAGCGGGATGTTGTGGCGCGCCAGTTCACGGGCGATGCCCAGCATCGTGCCGTCACCCCCCACCACCACGGCCAGGTCGCACTGCTGGCCCATTTCGGCGGGCGTGAGTGCGGCGTATTCGGCGGCCATGCCGGTGTTGTTGGCGGTGGCGCGCTCCATCGAGACTTCGAGTCCGCGGCTCAGCAGGAACTGCGCGATCTCCTCGAGCAGCGCGCGCATGCCCTGGGCCTGGAATTTGCCCACGATGGCTGCATGTCGGAAGCGGTTGCCCATGGCGAAGGATTACACCATCACCGCATGGCAGCCTCGTGGCGAAGGCCTCTTCCGTACAATGAAAGGCCATGCTCGACGAGCGCGCCAAAACCCTGCTGAAGACCCTGGTCGAACGCTACATCGCGGACGGCCAGCCCGTGGGTTCGCGCACCTTGTCCAAGGCGTCGGGGCTCGACCTGTCGCCGGCCACCATCCGCAACGTGATGGCCGACCTGGAGGAGCTGGGCCTGATCGCCAGTCCGCACACCAGCGCCGGGCGCATTCCCACAGCGCGCGGTTACCGCCTCTTCGTCGACACCATGCTCACCGCGCGGCCCTTTGGTGCGGCCGACCTGCCGGCCGACATGGCGGCAGCGGGCGGCCACCTGCAGCCCGACCAGCCGCAGCGCGTCATCGCCACCGCGGCGCACATGCTGTCCAACCTGTCCAACTTCGTGGGGGTGGTCACGGCGCCGCGCAAGACCAGCGTCTTCCACCACATCGAGTTC